>QHPA01000114.1 GCA_003218935.1 Verrucomicrobiota bacterium | reverse complement strand
TTCCACCCGCGGTGAAATACGAGGTGAAAATTCATCGTGACTACTCCTCTGCCCTGCCGCCGTTGCTGATGCAACGGATGCATCTCTCAGAAGCCTTCGTCAACCTGTTGCAGAACGCGCGGGAAGCCATGAACGGTCGCGGCAATATTTTTGTCTCCGTGCGGATGGGGGAAAACTACTCGGTGGTGATCAGCGTTGCCGATGACGGTCCGGGCATTCCGCGCGACAAGGTCGGCCAGATTTTTGAGCCTTATTTCACGACCAAGGAAAAGGGAACCGGCCTGGGGCTGGCGATCGTGAAACACAATACCGAGCTTTACGGCGGAACCGTTCAAGTGGAATCCGAGCTTGGAAAGGGAACCCGTTTCATGTTACAGTTCCCCGCCAAAACAGCAATGAAGTTGCGCAAATAAATGAGCGTCAAGCTGCCACCGCTGCTGGTCGTCGATGATGAAAAGAACATGCGGCTGTCACTGGAAGCCGTCATGGCGGACGAAGGCTATGAAGTCCGCGCGGTGGATTCCGCCGAGCAGGCGCTGCGTCTTTTGGAGCAGGAGGACTTCTTCATGATCATTACCGATGCGCGCCTCAACGGCATGAGCGGTTACGAGTTCCTCGGGCAGTTGAAACAGAAGTGGTCCAACCTGCCCGTGTTGATGATCACGGCCTTCGCCACGCCGAAACTCGCGGTCGAAGCAATCAAGGCCGGCGCGATTGATTATCTGGCGAAACCGTTCGCGCCGGAAGAACTGCTCCACGCCGTCGCCCGCTGCGCGGAGCGGCATCGGTTGATCCTCGAAAACCAGGAGCTGCGCGCGCGCGCAGGCGAACCGTATCGGCTGGACCAAATCATCGGAGAATCAGCCAGAATTCGCGAACTGCGCCAGTTGATCCAGACCGTAGCGCCGACCAATGCCACCGTGTTGATCCTGGGCGAAAGCGGCACAGGCAAAGAATTGATTGCGGGCGCACTCCACACCTTGAGCCAGCGGAACACGGGCAACTACGTTCGCATCAACTGCGCGGCGATCCCTGAGACCTTGCTCGAAAGCGAATTGTTCGGCCACGAAAAGGGCGCGTTCACCGGCGCGTTGAAACAGAAGGCGGGACGCGTTGAAGAGGCTGATGGCGGGACCATTTTCCTCGACGAGATCGGCGACATGAGCCGCCCTCTGCAGGCCAAGCTGCTGCGTTTTTTGGAGGATGGCACCTTCACCCGTGTCGGCGGCAACCAGGAATTGCGCGTCGATGTCCGGCTCATCGCCGCGACGAATCGCGACATTATTGACGCCATTCGCCAGAACTATTTCCGTGAAGACCTTTATCACCGGTTGAACGTGGTGCAGTTCCGCCCGCCGGCATTGCGGGAGAGAGCGGATGACATCGCGGTGTTGGCGGAACATTTCCTGAAGCAGTTCCGAATCACGATGAACAAATCGATCCGCGCCATTTCCAAAGCTGCGCAGCAGTCGCTCACGGCCCATCACTGGCCTGGCAACGTGCGTGAACTGCGCAACGTGATGGAGCGGGCCGTCATTCTGGAAACGACGGAGGAAATCCAGCGGATCAGCCTCCCGGATTTCCACCTCGAAACCCGTTTGCGCAAAGGCGAGCTGTCGTCGGCTTCGGCGGGAGGTTCGCTCGAAGAAGCCCTGTTTAATTTTGAACGCGATTTGATCCTGAGCCGGCTGGAGCAGAACCACTTCAGTCTGGCGAAAACCGCGGACCAGTTGAAGATCACCCGTCACGCGCTGCGCTATCGAATGCAGCGTTTGAACGTCAATATTGACGCCGGCCCCGACGAAGATACGGCTGAGCCCGCGCGAAAGGATTTTCCCTGATGACGAAGTCTCTTTGCTTGCTGGCTCAATTGGAAGGACTGAACCCGCTGAATCCGACCGCGCCGCTGGCGAAGAGCACCGGTTTGGTGTTCAAGGACGTGATGGTCATCATCACGCTCGGCCTGGCGCTGGGCCTGGTTCTGTTGCTTGGGACAAACCGTTACTGGAAGAGAAAGAAGCATCATCGTCATCACCACTCTCCTGAACGCAAGACCGACTCAACGCCCGCCGCCGATTGGCACGAGGACGAAGAAAACGAAGAACACACCCACCACGATCGCCGGCATCGGAGACGCCGCTGGCGCCGCGACCATCGTCCGCGCAACCCGACGCTGGCCGAGACTGGAGGTTTGCCCCCGTCCAAAACAGAGCCGACCTCCAATCCGCCGTTGTGAGCGCCCACGTCAGCCAGTCGATCACGCGCAAAAGCGCCTCCAACCTCGCCCTGGCGTTCGTGCTCCTTCCGAAAGCCAAACGCAACGGCATGGCCGCGCTCTACGCCTTTTGTCGTCAAGTGGACGATCTGGCCGACGAAGACTCCGTGCCGGTCGAGCAGCGCCGTCAGCGACTGGCCGACTGGCGCGACGATATCCACAAGGCGTGCGATCAGGCGGGCCCCCTCTTTCCCGTCAACCAGGAACTCGCGCCGATCATCGCGCGTTATCGGCTGCCTTTCGGGCTGTTTGAAGAGTTGATTCGCGGCGTGGAAATGGACCTCGACATCAAACGTTATGAGAGCTATGCCGAGCTGGAGCTATACTGTTACCGCGTTGCGTCGGTGGTTGGGCGGCTCAGCATCGAAATCTTCGGCTATCACAATCCGCGCTGCCGCGACTACGCGGTCCTGCTCGGCAAAGCGCTTCAACTCACCAACATTTTGCGCGACGTGCGCGCCGACGCCGAGCGCGGGCGAATTTATCTGCCGCTCGAAGAACTGGAGCGGTGCAACGTCCGGCCGGAGGAGATTTTGCAGCTCGAATACTCGCCGCGCTTCGGTAGGGCCGCCGCCGGCGTCGCCGAACGCGCGCGTGATTTCTACCGCCAGGCCCGCGAAGCGCTGCCGGATGAAGAACGCCGTTCGATGGGCGCGGCCGAGCTGATGGGGTCGGTCTATTGGCGACTGCTGCAAAAACTTGAAACGCGGCGGTTCAACGTGTTCGATCCCGCCACCACTCGCGTGAGCAAACCACAAAAATTGTTCCTTATCTTCCGCACTTGGTACCGCCTCACTACCGGCGCGCTGGTTCCGAATTATGGGACGCCCTGAGGCCGTCCGCCGGCTCATCGTCAACGCGGACGACTTCGGCCGGTCGCGCTCCATCAACCAGGCCGTCCTCCGCGCCCATCGCGAAGGCATTCTCACCACCGCCAGCCTGATGGTGAACGGCGCAGCGAGTGACGAAGCGGTCGAACTTGCGCGGCAAAATCCGCGGCTTGGAATCGGCCTGCACGTCAGCTTGATTTGTGGAACCGCGGCCCTGAAGCCCGGCGAAATTCCCGGCCTGGTCGATCGCGAAGGAAATTTCCGAGACAACTCGGTTGCGGCCGGCGTTCGTTACTTTTTTCGCAAAGACCTGCGCCCGCAAATGGAGCGCGAAATCCAGGCCCAGTTTGAAAAATTTCGCGCGACCGGACTCAAGCTCGACCACGTCAACGGGCACCTTCATTTTCACATGCACCCGACGGTGTTCGCGATTCTGATGCGCCAAGCTCGCGAGTGGGCCATCACCCATTTCCGGCTGACGCGCGATTTTTTCTGGCTGAACCTGCGGCTGGCCTCCGGCCAATTCTGCTATCGCGCCAGCCACGCGTTGCTTTTCCGACTGCTCGCTCCGAAAGCGCGCCGGGTCCTCCGTCAATTCAACATCAAGCACACGAGCGCCGTCTTCGGCCTGCTGCAAAACGCGCGCGTGGATGAGAACTATGTCGCTCGGCTCATCCCGCAGTTGCCGCCCGGCGATTCGGAGCTTTACTCCCATCCGTCGCTCGACGAATTTAAGAACGAATTCGACGCGCTGATCAGCCGACGCGTTCGTTCACTGGTGCAGGAACACAACGTGACGCTGATTCGTTACCAGGATTTATGACATGACCAAAGTTTTGATCGTGTTGTTGCTCGCTCTCGTGCTCGAAGCGGTCGGTGTGGTGTTCCTGAGCCGCGGGCTGAAGCAGATTGGCGAACCGGAGAAAGTTTCCGTCGTGCAGGTATGGCGGGCGGTCTGCCGCGGCGCGGTCAATCCCAGCATCCTGCTCGGCGTCGCGCTCGAAACAATTTTCTTCGGTGCCCTGCTCTACCTGTTGTCGCAACGTGATGTCAGTTTGATCTGGCCACTGACGGCGTTGGGCTTCGTGCTCACGGCGCTCGCCGCGAAGTTCATCCTGAACGAGGAAATCCATTGGACCCGTTGGTTGGGTGTCGTTCTCATCGTCATCGGCGCCGCGCTCGTCAGTTACAGCGAGAAAATGAAGCCGAAGCCCCTCGGTTCTCCCGAAGCCGCGCCGGCGGCAGGTCAAGGGAATCCGTAGGACAGGCATCCTGCCTGTCTCTGATACTTCCGAACACGTCAATCGCGTGGGGCGGGGGAGACAGGCAGGATGCCTGTCCTACGCTCGCTGGCAGACTCTCACCAAAACCTCCGCCAGTTTTTCCGCTGCCAGCCTCGTGTGCTTTTGCAACTTGAGCAACGCGCTGATTTTGCCGGGCGACTTCAAGGACGCCAGTGCGAGCTTGCCGTAGCTCAGGTTCTGGTTCGCGTCCATCAGACGGTTAAAATCGAAAGGCAGGTCTTCATTCGCGGCATCTGATATGACTCGCACTGTGGCGCTTGGAATATTGTGCTCGCGACAAATTGCGCGAATGACGCCCGATTCCATCTCGACCGCGTCCGCGCCCGTGCTCACCCAGAGCGCGCGCTTCTCTTCAGCGGTTGCGACGACTTTTTCCGCGCAATAGAATTTTACTGGTCGCGCGTCGGCGGCCAGCAGGGCAGCCGACAAACAGGGTTCATAGCCGCCGAGGTAAGGAGGCGGATCCTGGACGTTGAGTGGAGAATCCGCCTCGTTACCTCGGCGGCTAGGAACTTCCTCGTCTGTGGAAAAAACCACGGTGCCGGTCGCCAGTTCCGGATTCAACCCGCCGGCAAAGCCGCTGGTCAACACGAGCTTCGGCAACTGTTCGGCCAAAGCTCCACGAATTGCGCGTTCGGCATTTCGTTGCCCGATGCCGGTAAGCAAGACTCGCAAATTCGAGCGTGCGCCGATGAGCTTCTCGAAAGGGCGCGATTCTTCTTTAGCGGCGAAGGTCAAGAGCAGAGAGGTCATCTGGCAACGGTTACGCCGCGCAGCGAACTCTTCTGCGATGCAGGGCCATGTTGAATGAGCATTCGAAGCTCAACTTTTTCGGAAAAAAATCCACAAGTAGATTGCGTACGCTAGAAACGCAAACCCAGCAACGAGACTCACGCCAATCACGGCGACCGCCAGGGACCCTGTATAAACGGCCCCGACCCGCCCGGCCTCGTAGATCGTGAGACGATCAAAGTTCGCATACTCAATCAGCCACGTGATAGCGGCGTAGAGAAAAACTGCTGCGCCTGGCCACGGATAGAGCGGAGGCTTCTTTGGTTGCTTTCGTGATGTTCTCGTAACTGCTCCGTTACCGCTGGCACCGACTTTGCCCAATGGCACCCATCCATACATCGGATGCCAAAAGCTTCATTCTATTCTCATTGGGTCGAGGGCCGAAGACTCGCCGATCACCGCCGAGCCACCACTTCCTCATCGACAAACGCTTTGGCAGCCCCGTTCACATCTCCGTTCGCCTTCGCTTCGGCCTCCTCAAAAATGTTCCGATACGTCGCCAGGGCGAGCAGTGGCCAGGCGTTGCGATACATGTCGTATTTCAAATAGAACACTTTCGGGAATCCGGTGCCGGTCGTTTCGTGCTCGGTCCATGAACCGTCCTCGTTTTGCATGCGAATGAGATATTCGATGCCGCGCTTCAGGCTCGGTAAATTCGGATCTTCGAAGGCGCACAGGCCCATGACGGCCCACGCGGTTTGTGTCGCGGTGCTCTGTCCCTGGCCCTTGAAAACCGGGTCGTCGTACGTGTTGCAGCGTTCGCCCCAGCCGCCGTCCTGGTGCTGGACGCTTTCAAGCCAGTCGCGCGCCTTGAGCAGCCACGGCTCCTTCATGTTCCAGTTGAGCGCGCGCATGCCGCGCAGCGCCTGCCAGGTGCCGTAGATGTAGTTGACGCCCCAACGGCCATACCACGACCCATCTTCCTCCTGGTGCTCCCGAATGAACTGAATGGCCTCGTTCACCTGCGGGTTGTCGAGGCCGACTCCCTCGTAGCCGAGCAATTCAAGGATGCGCGCCGTGATGTCGGCGCATTCGGGATCGAGCATCGCGTTGTGGTCTGCAAAGGGGACCTTTTCGAGAATGTTTTTGGTGCAGTCCTTGTCGAACGCGCCCCAACCGCCGTCCTTGCACTGGAAGGTCATCGTCCAGTCGAGGCCGCGTTTGAAACATTCATCGCGCCGGCGGGGATTGTCGGTCGGCACCTTCCGGAGGGCGAGGAGCACCATCGCGGTGTCGTCCACGTCCGGGTTCCATTTGTTTTCGTATTCGAACGCCCAGCCGCTCGCTTCGACCTTGGCTGGGTTCTTATACTGCCAGTCGCCGCGGAAACGAATTTCCTTCGAGATGAGCCAGTCCACCGCTTTCTTCATCGCCGGGTGCTGTTCCGAAACGCCGGATTCATGCAGGCAAATCGTGACAATCGCCGTGTCCCACACCGGCGAGAAGCAGGGCTCGATGCGGAGCTCATCTTCGGTCTCGTGCTCCAGCCGTTTCAGCTCGCGTTCGGCGCGGATGACTTCGGGATGGTCGTCGGGGTAGCCGAGCGCTTTGAGCGCGATGAGCGCGTTGAGCATTGCGGGGAAAATGGCGGCGAGGCCGTCCGAGCCGTCGAAGCGTTCGAGCATCCATTGTTCCGCCTTTTTGAGCGCGCGTTTGCGGAACGGGTGGATGTTGTGCTCCGCGAACTTCTCCGCGAACTTGTGCAACCGGTCGAGCCAGATGAAAAAGTTGCGCCAGGTGAACCCCTGGGGGTCCGGTGGCAGCGCG
>QHPA01000113.1 GCA_003218935.1 Verrucomicrobiota bacterium | reverse complement strand
GGCGCGCCGCTCAAAGAAATTTCGAGCGGAATGGTCACTTGCTTCTCCACTTCTTCGGGCGCGTGACCTGGAAAAAGTGTAATCACCTGAACCTGGATGTCGGAAACGTCCGGAAAGGCTTCGATGGGCAGTGATTTGAAGGCCATCAGACCGCCGCCGATGAACAGCACGGTCATCATGACAAGAAAAAGAGGTTGATGCAGGGCAAAGGCAACAACACGCTTGATCATAATCAATACTCGGGCTTTTCTGTCTCAAACAACGGATAGAGAATCGGCAAAATGAACAAGGTCAGCATTGTCGCAGTGACGAGGCCGCCAATGATCACCACCGCGAATGGTCGCGAGGTTTCGGCGCCAACGGCGTTTGAAAGCGCGGCCGGGAGCAGACCCAGTGCCGCCATCAGGGCGGTCATCACCACCGGCCGTGCACGAGAAATTGCACCTTGACGAATGGCGTCTTCCATCGCTTTGCCGGACCGGCGCAGCTCGCGAATCCGCTCAACCAATATCACCCCGTTCTGTACGGCGTTACGATTTCCATTTCCCAAAGCTGCGAACACCTGACTGAGAGAAAGACCATAGGACCGCAATTTGGCCGGATCGATTAACACTTGGTATTGCTTTGTGGGACCGCCGAAGCCGACCACATCCACCACGCCAGGAACGGTGCGCAACTTGCGTTCCACGACCCAGTCCTCCAGAGCTTTCAGCTCAACGGCCGGGTAATTCTCAGGACCGTGCAATGTATATCGGTAGATTTCACCAACCGGTGTAGCATCGGGAGAAAGACTCGCTTGGGCGCTGGGCGGTAGGTTCACTTGCGACAGATGTTGAAAGGTTTGGTTGCGGACATACTCCCGGTTCGCATCATCCTCAAAAACGATCGTCACGACCGACAAACCAAACAACGAAATGGAACGCATCGAGGCACGTTTCGGAATTCCGTTCATCTCATTTTCCACCGGGATCGTCACCAGTCGCTCCACTTCTTCCGCCGCGTGACCGGGGAAGAGGGTAATGATTTGCACCTGAACGTTGGTTACGTCCGGATAGGCCTCAACCGGAAGCCGCAGATACGCTGAAAACCCGGCGAAAACGAAGACTGCCAGCAACGCCAAGACAACCGGACGATGCCGAAGCGCGTAGGCTGTGAGAGCGCCGATCACGACTTGCTACCCGCCTGCATCAGCGCTTCGAGCAGAAGGCAGCCATCGGTCACCACGCGTTGGCCAGCAGCCAATCCTTCAACAATATGAACTGTGTCGTGATCCTCATTGGCCAGAGTCACAGGCCGCCGCACGTATTGCCCACGAGCCTGCTCCACGAAGACGTAATGCTGGTTACCCTTCAGAAAAATCGCTTTGGAGGAGACCTCCAAGCGCGGTTTGGAATCAAGGCTAAGATCAACCGTGACGTACATCTCCGCCTTCAGCAGACGCGCTGAATTGTCAACGGATCCCCTGGCCTTAACCGTGCGTGTCGTGGCGTCGAGATAGTCGGAAATCACATCAATCGTCCCGTTGAAAACCCGGTCGTGAAAAGCATAGGAATGAACCGCGATGGACTGCCCTACCTTCAGATACTGGAGGTCATGCTCGGTTGCATCCAGCCAAATCCACAGCTTCGACGGGTCAGAAACAACAAATAGCGGCGCAAACAGGTGCGGGGCGTTGGCCAACATTTGATCAGGACGAACTTCCTGGCCCGGGTTGATGCTCTTTTCCACGACGACGCCGTCTAGCGGACTTTTCAACGGGCATGCCTGATCAATGGAATCAGCGCTTCCGCCGTAGAGGCTGAGCCTTTGGGCCGTTCGCGTTTTCTCTGATTGCGCGCGGCCGAAGTCAGCTTCGGCCGCCTCCAGGTCTTTTTTCGGCGCCGCCCCGTGCTCGTACAGTTCGCGGACGCGAGTGAGCGTCCGGTCCACCAAACGAAAATCGCTTTCCGCGCGCCGCGCGTCCGCCTGCGCCTGGCCGAAATCCGGGGAGGCAACCATTGCCAGCGTCTCGTGGCTTTTTACGGCCAGACCGACGTCGGCGATGATTTGTGTCACACGGCCTGCAAAGGGCGTGAAAACGCGAACGGTGGTGTCGTCATTCCAGACGAGGCGCCCATTCAAATGAATCATCGCGCCTTTACAGAGTTCGACCGGAGCAACCGACAACGAACCGATTTGAGGACTGCCCTCAGGCAAAATGATCTGATCCCCTTCGACCCTGGGTCCTTGTGCCTCGGCCGGCTTTTCGGTTGACGAATGACAACCGATCAGGAAGCTGGACAGAATCAATAGAAGGACGGTTTTCAACATGCTCATAATGATCTTGGGAAACCTCCGGCTCCGCCTGGCACTCAGCGCCCGTTCCTGGCCCGAAGGGCAGCATGCCTTGGAGCCATTCATCGCTTGAAGTCTCCGGCTTTACCGGAGGTCGCTGACTCTCCTTCACTTCCTTCTTCCGCCACGTTCAACGCCGCCTTGAGCGCTGCCGCCGCCAGGGCCGTATCCGCCGCCGACTGCGCGGTGGCGAGACGAATCTCATTGTCATTGCGTTCGGCCGTCAGCAGGTCCAGCAAGGCGGCGCCGCCTTTTTCATAGGCGAAAGAAACCGTCTTCCGTACCTCCTCGGACCTGGGACGAATCTCGTCGCGATACCGCTGCCACCGGTAGAGTGCGTCTTTGTAACCGAGCCATGCCGATTCGATCTCCGAGGCGATCTGCGCCTTGATTTTTCGGACCGCGTTGTCCGCCTGGGCAAACGACGCTTTTGCCGAGCGAATGCCGCCTTTGTTTCTGTTCCAGAGCGGGAGCGGAAATGAGAACCCCAGGCCAACCGTGTTGGGTTGGTCCGGTGGTTCGTGTTCGTACATCAACTGAACAGTCGGGTCAGGGATGCGCAGCGCCCGCTGCAGTTGCAAATCCGCTTGCGCCCTCTTCAGTCCGGCTTCAGCCGCCGCCAGGTCGGGACGGGATTCGGGCACGGTTGTTTCGTCCGCCGGGACGGCTGCGTTGGTCAAAGTTTCCAAAGTGTCCACCGCGACCCAATCCCCTGTCGGGTGGGTGCTGCCCAGGAGGGTCTCCAAGGCAACCCGAAGGGTGGTCGCGGTGGTTTCCGCGGAGCGGGCGTCGAGTTCGAACCGCTCCGCGGCAATCTCGATTTGATTCCTGTCCGTTTTGGCAATGTCGCCCGCCTGAAGGCGGGTCTGTGCGATCTGCGCTTCCTGCCTCAGGGATTGTGAAGATTGTCGAAGGATTTGTGCATCGGACTCTGCCTGCACTGCGGCGATATAGGCCCTGGTCGCCGCCAGGTCGAGCAGCCGCTTCACGTCCAGGAGTCGGCCGCGCGCTCCGGCATAGCTGGCCGCGGCGGAGGCTCGCCGGCTCGACCTTTTGCCGCCGATTTCGAACAACTGATTGACGGCAAGTACGTTGTCATAACTGCGCTCCCAAAATCCGTTCCCGGCCCGCGTGCTGCTCGGATGGCCGTCCACGTTCAGTTTCATGGACGAGAGCGAGAGCGCCGGGTTTGGAAATTCACGCGCGATGATTTTTTGCGCCGTGGCCATATCGATGTCGCTTTTGGCGGCCAGCAAATCCCAGTTATTGGCGAACGCGAGCCGCCGAGCATCAGCAAGCGTCAACTGCTTTGGAATCTCCGCAGGAGCGACTGGCCTGGCCGTGTCGGTCGCCAGAACAACGGCCCCCGAAAAACAAAACGCTCCCCAGAGAGCAGTTTGCCACAGATGAAAATACGTGTTCTCCATTCAGTGTCCCATGGCGAAGCGGTATGCGGTTTTTCCGGTTTCACACGATCTTTGAATTCACGAACCGGCGGCGAGGAGGATGGGCTGGTGGCTGGCGATACGGTGCAGCCGCTGTGCGACCGGCTCATTCAAAAGTTTCGTGATCGTGCCCAGCAACTGGGGCAGGGAGAACGGTTTCTCCATCAGCGCGCTGGCACCGGCCGTCGCCGCCAGTTCGTACTGCTCCGAACGCGCCGTAATGATGATAATCGGCAGCAATGGGTTGAGCGCCGTAATGCGTTCAAAAACGTCCCACCCGCCTTTAACGGGAACACTCAGATCCAGTAGCACCAGATCGATGTAGCCTTTCAAGAACTTGTTGATGGCGTCCTGCCCGTCCGCGGCCAGAATCACTTCGTAATCCTCCGAGCGCAAAGCGTGGCCCAGAGATTCCCGAACCGACGCGTCGTCATCCACCAGCAGCAGGCGGCCTTTGGAACCGGACGCAGTCCGCCGCGCCGCCAACCTGGCGGGATCGTTCTTCGGAACATCGGAGGCCATGCTCACCACCTCTAATCAGTAACATTGTTGTTTTCCGCGCCGGCCCGACGGATCACGATCCGCACGGCGAGCAACCGTCCCCAAACGCCAGCTCCGCAGTCTGATGACATGCGCGTCAGGGGCATACTCTGGCAACGTTCTTGCGAAAGAGCATAAGCTGGTGTTGTGCCACCAGAGTTGAATTCGATGCCGTGTCGAAAACCAACGAGTTCCAGGAGTTGAACTCGAACGGAGTGGCGCAGGTATGGTAATCTGTCGCTCCTACGTGGTAAATTGCTTTCCAACCGAATGAACCGGACCTTCAAGCCGCGCCTGGCCGGCTTTGCGCTGGCCATCGTGATTGTTGCTTTGATGATCGGCTGGGCGGCGCACGCGAGCTGGCGGCAGTTCGACCAACTGAGCCGCCAGCTGACCGAGATGCAGATCGAGAGCTTCAAGACGGCCGATCAGTTTCGCGCCAACGTCCAGGAACTCGACTACGTGCTGTTGCGTTACACCATCCTCCGCGACGAAGCCGATCGCGAACGCTTTCTGAACGAATGGAAAAAAATGGATAATTGGATCGACATCCAAAGGCCCACTCTGACCACGGACAAGGAAGGAAAGATTCTTGACCGGATCAATGCGGCTTATGACGATTACTTTGCCGCCGCGACCAACCTCCTCCAACAGGTTGTGGACAGGACCTCCGATGACCGGCCCCTGGCGGCGTTCAGGAAAATCGAGGATACCTCCAGCAGTTTGCTCGGTCTCGGCTACCAACTGGTCAACGCGCATCACGAATCACTGACCAGGTTCCTCGCCGATTCTCAGAGGTCGCTCGCGATTCTGCGCGAGCTCATCTTCGGCGCTCTCTTTCTTCTGCTCGTCCTCGTGGCGTCCCTCGCGGTCGTGGTCTATCGGGAAATGATCATGCCGCTGCGCATGAAGCTGGTCGAAAGCCACGCGATCATTCAGCGCCAGGAGAAACTGGCTTCGCTGGGAGTGCTCGCCGCCGGCGTGGCGCATGAAATCCGTAATCCGCTCACCGCCATCAAGAATCAACCGCCTGGAACGGATCGTCAAAGACGTGCTTCAATTCGCCCGCCCGCCGGAACCGCATTTGGTGCCGCTCCGGGCAGAGCTCCCGCTGCGTGAAGTTGCTGAGCTGATGGCGCCCCAGTTGGCAAAAAACGCGATTCACCTGAAGCTCGGCGGAATGACGGAGGCAATGATTCAGGCCGACTCACAACAACTCAAGCAAGTCCTGATCAATTTCATTCAAAACGCGGCCGAAAGCATCGGTCGCAGCGGCACCATCCGGCTGCGCGCGCATACCGCCATGGAGCGGTTGAACGGGCAGACCCAGGCCGCCGTCATTCTCGAAGTGGACGATACGGGCAAAGGCATCTCATCCGAAGTCCAAAAGCGATTGTTCGACCCTTTCTTCAGCACCAAGGCGGGCGGCACCGGACTGGGCTTGGCGATCGCAGCGCGCATCGTGCAGAAACACGGCGGCGTGCTCCGGTTCCGGACGCAGTTGAACCAGGGCACAACCTTTGGCATTGTGTTGCCAAAGCTCGAACCGAAATGAGTTCTCCAGCCAACGTGCTGTTGATCGAGGACGACGCCAGCGCCGCGTCCGCCTTGCGCCGCGTCCTGGCCGACGAAGGCTACCATGTCACCGTGGTCGGCCGCGGCGATGACGCTCTAAGCCGGGCCGAAGCAGACGTCTTTGACGTCGTGGTTACAGACCTCAGACTGCCCGGTCTGGACGGGATGGAATTGGTCCGCCGACTGCACGCGGCCAGGCCGCGCCTGCCCATCATTCTCATGACCGCCCACGGGACGACTGATACTGCCATCGAAGCCACCAAGCAGGGGGCCTATGATTACCTGCTCAAGCCGTTCGAGATGGAAGAGCTTATCGAGCTGGTCGCGAAAGCGTGCGCCAGCAGCCGGTTCATGTCCGAACCTCTGGAAATGGGCGATTCCCTCACCACGCACGATGCCATTATTGGCAATAGCCGCCTGATGCAGGAACTCTACAAGGAAATCGGGCGCGTCGCAGCCAAACCGGTCACTGTCCTCATTCGTGGTGAAACCGGCACCGGCAAGGAACTCGTGGCTCGAGCACTCTATCAGTACAGCGACCGGGCCAACGCGCCGTTCGTCGCCGTCAACTGCGCCGCCATACCGGAAACCCTGCTCGAAAGCGAATTGTTCGGCCACGAACGCGGCGCTTTCACCGGCGCGGACATGCGGCGCATCGGCCGCTTTGAACAGGCCAACGGCGGCACATTGTTCCTGGATGAAATCGGCGATTTAAGCCTGAGCACTCAAGCCAAGCTCTTGCGCGTTCTGCAGGAAAAATGCATCCAGCGGCTGGGCGGCAAAGAGACGATCTCCGTCAACGTCCGCGTTATCGCCGCCACTCATCGCGATTTGGAGACGGCCATCAAAGAGAAACTTTTCCGCGAGGACCTCTTTTATCGCCTCAGCGTTGTGATTGTAGCTGTTCCCTCCTTACGCCTGCGACCGGAGGATATTCCGATCCTGGTCAAATATTTCATCCAACGTTACAGCGTGGAACTGGGTATCCCGCAGTCCTCGATTCAGGCCGAAGCCGTGCAACTGCTGCAAAGCCAGCCCTGGCCCGGCAACGTTCGCGAGTTGGAAAACGTCGTGCGACAGACGTTGCTGTTGGCTCGCGGCTACGTAATCGGTCCGGACCACATTCGACAAGTCCTGGCGCGAACCGCTCAGTCCCTGCCGGGCGCTGAGGAAGCTTTGACCGGTTACGTTACCGAACTGCTCGCCAATGCCCAAAACGGCAGAGAAGGCAGCATTTACACCCGGGCGATCGAACACCTCGAACGCGAGCTTTTCGGGCAGGCCATCAACCTGGCCCACGGCAATCAAGCCAAAGCCGCCCGGCGGCTCGGCGTTTCCCGCCTGACCATGCGCGAGAAACTCAATCGCTTCGGCCTGCATCCCTCCCAGGACAAAACGGCGTCGGACCAGTGGTGAACAGGGCGCGCTGCAGACAAACAAGGTACGCCGCCTTAAACTCGTCCTGCTCATGTGACGCATGTATCCCCTCACCCGGCCTGAAGGCACCCCACTGCCGTTGAATTAAGCCGGACTGGTTTCCTCCCACTCTTAATCGTAATCTTGCTCTTACTCATAATCCTGTTGAATCTTATGAAAATGAGCTTTCTGCCGAGACAGAGCCGTGTTGGTGCTCCGCGCTCTTCGTTCGCCTTGAAATCTTAATCTTAATCTTAATCTCCCGGCTCTGATTAAGATTAAGATTAAGATTAGGAGCCTGCCCATGCGGTCGCGATACCGGGCTTATTTCAATGGCACTGGGGACAGGGTGAGGGGTCTTCGTAAATCTTGCAGACCGGACTCGATCGGGTCGTAGTGCCAAGCTGCCCCTTGCGCTGGCTGCGCAAAAGCTTCGGGCTTGATTGCCTTGCAGTTTTGTGAAACAGGTTGGGTCGGCCGGGCCATGCGCAAAGAGATTTCTTTCGGGCAGCGGGATTTTGTGCTCCTTTTCACAATCTCGCTTGCGCTTTACCCGTTGTGTTCGTGTCGCACGGTGCCCCCGCTTCCGAAAGTAAATCTCGCTGAGGCTGGCTGGCGCGTTCAACGTGGCCAGGCCGTCTGGAGATGGAAGCACGACGCGCCTGAAATCGCCGGAGAACTGTTCATCGCCACTCACCCCGACGGACGCGGTTTCCTCCAATTCATCAAGACACCCCTGCCATTGATTGTGGCTCAAACCACCCCCGACGCGTGGCAAATTCAATTTGTCGCAGAAGGCAAATCCTGGTCCGGTCCAGGCCAACCGCCGGTGCGACTGTCCTGGCTGCAGCTCCTGCGTTGTTTCCGTGACATCGTGCCGCCCGCTAAATGGCGTTGGCATCCGTGCGACGACGGTCATTGGCGTCTGGAAAACAACGTCACCGGCGAAATGCTGGAAGGTTATTTGACTCCATGCCCATGAGTTCTCCGCGTCGCTGGCTCTGGTTCGTGCTGCCGATTCCAATTGCGCTGGGACTTGCGCGCCTTCGATTTGATGTTGAAGTGCTCAACCTGCTGCCGGCTGACGCGCCCGCTGTGCAAGGGCTGAAAATCTACCAGCAGCATTTTGCCAACGCGCGGGAGTTGATTCTCTACGTGCACACTGCCGACAGCGAAACGACTGAGAGCACCGCGCGCGACATCGCCGAGCGCCTGCGTCGCGAAACCAATCTCGTCGCCGAAGTCACCTGGCAGCCGCCGTGGCTCGAACATCCCGCGCAAGCCGCCGAACTGATCGCCTGCCTGTGGCTCAATCAACCGCCGGAAGCTTTTGGTCAACTGACCAACCGTCTCGCGGCCACGAACCTCAATTCGTTGCTGACGACCGCGCGCGACGCACTGGCCACCTCCCTGTCGCCCGGCGACCTCGCGCGACTCAGCTACGACCCCTTCGGACTCACCAGCCTCCCCGAAGGCGCGACAGGTTCCGCCCCACATTTTGGCGAGGGACAGGAGATGTTCGCTTCGGTCGATGGCACATTTCGTCTCCTCTTTGTCAAAGCGCCCGGCGAGCTGGCAAGCTACCGCGAATGCGCGCATTGGCTCCACGCGGTCAGGCGAACGGTGAACGAAGCGGTACCGCCCGCACAACAGTCGTCAGACGGCGTCGCCATCGGCTACACCGGGCGCCCGGCCTTCGTCACCGAGATCGCCGGCGGCATGGAACGCGATGTCACGACCTCGGTCGGCGGCACGTCACTGATCATCGCGATGTTGTTCTGGCTGGCGCATCGACGCTGGAGGCCCATGGTGTGGCTGCTCACTTTGCTGGCGCTGATCCTGGCCGGCACGCTTGCCCTGGGCGGCCTGATCTTCGGGACGATCAACGTCGTCAGCATGGGGTTCGCCGCCGTTCTGCTTGGCCTGGCGGTGGACTATGCCGTGGTGCATTACCAGGAAGCTTTGGCGCATCCCGACCTGTCCGTGCCGGAAATCCGCGACGCGATTGCGCCGAGCATTTTCTGGGCGGCGGTCACGACCATCACCGCGTTCCTGGTGTTGAATTTCGGCGGCCTGCCCGGATTGGCCCAACTCGGATCGTTGGTGGGCGTTGGCGTGGGACTGTCCGCCCTGGTGATGATCTTCGCCTTTTTGCCGCCGCTTTTTCCGGACCGAAGACAGTCCCGACCCAAAACAACCGAGACCACTCAGGCGCACGAACCCAAAGCATCACCACCGCTCAGACCGATTGTCACCAGGTCCGTTTTTGTCGGAACAGCTCTGCTGATTTGTTCCGCTTCATGCGCGCTCTTTTCAGGCCATCCCAGGATGGACGCCACCGCCAACGCGCTGCGTCCCCGAAACAGTCAGGCTTATGCCGCCCTCGAGACCATCAAACAGCAACTCAACCAAAAGCGCGAACCGCTTTGGCTGATCGTGGAAGGTCGAAATGAAGGCGAGGTCGCCCGGCGCCTGGGCCAGGTGGCGCCCCTCCTCGACGAGGCGGTGTCCTATCACCTGCTTTCCGGATTCACTTTGCCCACCGCGCTTTGGCCACGGCCGGAACTCCAGGCCGCCAACCGTGAAGCCGCCCGGCAATTGGCCGCTGAGCGCGAACTGCTCCGCGTTCGCGCATTGTCCAACGGGTTCGCCAGCAACTCGCTGGCGCTGACCGAAGGCATCCTGGACGCCTGGCAACAGGCAAGCACGGCGACCAACGTTTTTTGGCCGACCAATCCGTTGAGCGCATGGGTTTTTGAAAAGCTCGTCGCACGCACGCCGACCAATTTTTACGCGCTTGGACTCCTCCACACCGCCGGTGACAGCGCGACTCTCTCCCCCGCGGCCTTCGCCCACCTTGAATGGCAACTCCCACGCGACGGAGTCTGGCTTTCCGGTTGGGAACTGTTGGGCGGCGCGATTTTGTCCAGTGTCAAAAGCAACTTGTGGAAGCTCGTGCTGCCATTGGCGGGCCTGGTCCTGTTCTCCCTTTGGCTCGCGTTTCATCGTTTCGCGGAAGTGGTCCTGAGCTTGAGCATCCTGTTCATCAGCGGACTCTGCCTCCTCGCCATCATGCGAATCGCGGGCTGGTCCTGGAACCTGCTCAACCTGATGGCGCTGCCGTTGATTCTCGGAACCGGCGTCGATTACAGCATCTTCATGCAACTGGCGCTCCGCCGTCATGGCGGCGATTTGACTATTGCCTACCGCTCCGTCGGACGCGCGCTGTTGCTCTGCGGCGCCACGGCGGTCTCGGGCTTCGGTTCGCTCGCCTGGTCGAGCAATGCCGGCATGTCGAGTCTCGGCCAGGTCTGCGCGGTGGGGATCGCCGCCAATATGTTGATCTCGGTCTTTCTACTGCCCGTCTGGTGGAAAACCTTCGTCGGTCAAGGGTCGAGGGCCGAAAGTCCGGACCCGGAATCGTCGCCGGCGCAATCCTCACGCTTCCACTCTCGGCTGACCAGGCCGTCACGCCTTTACCGGGCCGAACTATGGCAAATCGGTCTTGCGATTGCGCGAAAATTACCGCCCCGAACAGCCGCTGGATTGAGCCGCATTCTCGCGGACGTTTATTGGACACTCGCCCGCCGCCGGCGGGCGGTGGTGGTTCGCAATCTTCTGCCACCGTCCGGCGGCGACCGCGCCGCCGCTGAAAAAGCCGGCCGCGAATTGTTACGAAACTTCGCCTTAAAACTCGCGGACCTCTGGCGTTACGAAAGTGGACAGCCCATCGCTCCCCTGTTTGACGAGCTGACCGGCTGGGAGCATTTTACCGCCGCGCAATCCACCGGACGCGGCATGCTCCTGTTGACTCCACACCTGGGCAATTGGGAATTCGGCGCCCCGCTCCTCGCTCAACGAGGCGTCAAACTGCTCGTCATCACTCTCGCCGAACCGCACGGGCGTCTAACCGGCATCCGGCAGGCTTCGCGCGCCCGCTGGGGCATTGAAACCGTCGTCATCGGTCGCGATCCATTTGCGTTCGTCGATATCATTCGCCGGCTCGAGGCGGGCGCGACCGTCGCGCTGCTGATGGACCGTCCGCCGCAGGACAGCGCCGTAATCGTGGAATTGTTCGGCAGAAAATTCGCGGCCTCCATCGCTGCGGCGGAACTCGCCCGCGCGTCCGGCTGCGTTCTGTTGCCCGTCTATCTGCCGCGCAAGGACAATGGCTATACAGCGCACATCCTGCCGGAGATTGCCTACGAGCGCGCGGCGCTGCGCTCGCGCGAGGCGCGCCACACGCTCACCCAGGAAATCATGCGTGCTTTTGAACCCGCCATCCGCCAACATCCCGACCAATGGTATCACTTCGTTCCGATCTGGCCGTAACGCGCCGCCTCGAGAGTAGTCGCCGACGTAAGGAGGCGGATGGGACAGGCTGCTTTGCCCGGAGAATCCGCCTCCTTATCTCGCCGGCTACGGGGCCCGGGCGGTTTCATGGCGGACAGGCAGGATGCCTGCGCCACGCTGTCCTCCGCGCATTGCGCGAACGGGCGTCAATTTTTCTGTTCTTCGCGTTATTTGGCGTGTTTAGCGGGCGGCTATCCGCCTCCGACACCAACTCCACTCTCGGCGCCTGGCTCAATGCTCAGGCCAACATCCAGACCTGGTCCGCGGAAGTCGTTCAGACCAGGGCGTTGAAATCGTTGACCCAACCGCTCACGGCGACCGGACACGTCTGGTTCGCTGTCCCGAACCGTTTTCACTGGGAACTCGGCAACCCGCCGCAGACCATTGCCGTGCGGCAGGCCGGCCAGATGCTGGTCATTTACCCGAAGCTGAAGCGGGCGGAAAAATATCCGCTCACCGGCCAACAGACCGGCCAATGGCGCGACACGCTCGCCCTGCTCGAAGCCGGCTTCCCGCGCAGCCAAAGCGAACTGGAGTCGCGCTTTCGGGTGATCGCCCAGACGACCACGAACAACGTTCACGAAGTAACGCTGCAACCCAGATCGCCTTCAGCGCGTCGGCTGATGCCGCGAATCAAAATCGCTTTTGCGACAAACGACTTCTCGTTGCGGGCGACCGAACTTCAATTCGCCGACGGCTCCACTCTGCGGAATGATTTTATCAACGCCGTGCTGAATCCGAAGCTCGCTGATTCTACCTTCGCCCCGGAACTGGCGAGCGATTTCAAGGTGGTTGAGCCC
>QHPA01000112.1 GCA_003218935.1 Verrucomicrobiota bacterium | reverse complement strand
TAACACGGTCGGCCCTCGACAAACCGGGCGCTACGGCATGGTGTTGCCGCGATTCATCAACGCCGCAAAAGCCGGCCAGCCTCTGAAGGTTTTTGGCGACGGCACGCAGACGCGGTGTTTTTGTTACGTCGGCGACACCGTGGAAGCGCTCGTGCGATTGCAGAATTGCCCCGGCGCACGAAGTCAGGTTTTTAACGTGGGAAGCACCGAGGAAATCAGCATCCGCGAACTGGCGGAACTGGTGATTAAGACGCTGAATTCCTCGTCTGGCATTGAATTCGTCCCTTACGACGACGCCTATTCACCCGGATTTGAAGACATGCAACGGCGTAGGCCGATCATCGAAAAACTAATCCGCAAGACTGATTTCTTCCCGCGTACGACGTTGCGAAAGATTATCGAACTGACTGCCGCGGTATAATAACAAAAAAGGCATCCCTGCGGATGCCTTTCGTTGCAAAAAGGGCGCCTGACTTTAATCACCGATACCGACTGTATTCTGGTCGTCGCCCGAGTTTCTGAGTTGTTCGCGCAAACGAGCTGTGGTGAACTGTTGGACGCTTCCATCACCCAGAGCAATGTTACCCGAACTCTGGTGCGTGTCCTTGGTGAAGCCCGCACCGATGGTCGCAGTCTGGTTTGTTCCCAAATTGGCGCTGATACCGTCTTTTTGAGTCGGCGCATTGACTAGCGTGGGCGGGCCTTGTCCTCCCGTGGCATTGTTGGTTATGTTTCTGTCTCCCGACAAAACCATCATGGGGAAAGTGTCTTGAGCATTATACCCAACAATGTAGCTGCTCCCATGGTTCCTTAAGCCCACCCCACTTCCCGGATTGAGGATATGAATCCAGTTCGTTCCGTACGTATGGGAAAGAGTGCTGTTTATCGGGGTCTGGTAGTTATCACTGGGACAATATATCACTTTAGGCGTGCTTAACTCATTGGACATGACGTAAAGATGATAGAAGTTAAACGGCACTGTCGTATTCGCGGTTGCCGGGACGTATTCCGAGGACCCGCCTTGATTGGTCGAAACTTTCATCGGAAAAGCGTCGCCGTTGTCGTTGGCGAAAATGCGGAACGACAAGCCGACCTGCTTCAAGTTGTTGGTGCAGGCAATTTTCTGCGCCTTGGCCTTGGCCTTGGCCAGGGCGGGCAGAAGCAAGCCGGCCAATATGGCGATGATGGCAATAACGACTAACAGCTCGATGAGCGTGAAAGCCCCGATTTTGTGTTTGCTAAAAACTCGCTTCATAATAGTTTCGGTCTTTTTTGGGTTAACGGTTTGAATACTCTTAATCAAAGCAATCAGAGTGTCAACGCAATTTCTTAGAGAATCTTAGCAGCGCAGATGCCAGCGCTGCTTTCCCCCTAAAAAGCGAGCCGCCAACCCGTTTTATTTCCAACCAGCGGTAAATTTTCACGCAAAATGCGTGAAATTCACGCATCCGAGCTCTAATTCGCTCCCATTACCCATAAGCGCGCCTTGTCTCCGCGGCCCGCCCGCGGTCATTTCTTCGCCTCTTGCGCCGGTTGATGGAGGGGGATGCGCACGCCGACGGTCGTTCCTTTGCCCTGGCGCCCGATAATGTTGATTTCGCCGTCCAGCATCGTGGCGCGTTCTCGCATACCGAGCAATCCGAGCGACCGCGTGTCCGAACGCTCGCGTCCGGTCAGGCCGCGACCGTTGTCCTGCACTTCGAGGATAAGTTTATCGCCCTCCTCCCTCAGGTGAATGTTCACCTGAGTTGCCTGGGCGTGCCGGATGATGTTGGTTAGCGTCTCCTGAAAAATGCGGAACACGGCCGTGGCGCGCTCGGGATCAAGGTTCAGGTGTCTCGAACCGGGCTTGAATTGGCACTTGATGCCTGTCCGTTTTTCAAATTCCCGAATCTGCCATTCGATAGCGGCTTCCAGCCCCAATTCATCGAGCACAGGCGGGCGCAGTTCGGTGGCGATCTTGCGGACCATGCTGATGATCTGGTCCACAGAGACGGGCAGGGTTTTGGTTTTGTGCTGTAACGGGCGAAGCGCGGCGGCAGTGTTGGTCTCGGCTATTTTCTTGTCCAGCCAGGCGAGATCCATTTTCAACGCCGTCAGCGCTTGGCCCAGCTCGTCGTGCACTTCGCGGGCGATGCGGGTCCGTTCTTCCTCGCGCACCGATTGCAGGTAGGCGGCCAGAGCGCGCAATTGTTCGCGTGAATCGCGCAATTTTTTTTCGACCCGCTTGCGTTCGGTGATGTCCTCCAGGCAGCCCTCGTAGCAAAGCACCTCCAGCACCCGGTTCTGGCGGTTGTGAATCGCCCGCGCGTTGACTTCCGCCCAGAGGAGTTTTCCATCGTGCCGATAAAACTCGGCCTCGAAGTGTCGCACGAGGCCGGACTGTTTGAGCAGGGTCATCAGTTCGCGCCGCTTTTCTGCGTCGGCAAAAAAAGCCATCGCCTTCGCGGACAATAGGGTTGGGCGGTCAGGATATCCGAGCATTTCCATCAGCGCCGGGTTGGCATCGACGATCCTGCCATCGAGCGCGACGCGGAACAGCCCCACGGGCACGTCATCGAACAGGCTTTGGTAACGTCCTTCCGCCTCGCGCAAGGCAAGGCGTTGCCTGGTCCGTTCCAGCGCCATGTGCGCCGCGGCCGGCAGGCGGACGTAATGCTTGGGCGATTTGATGACGTAATCGTCGAGCCCGGCTTTCATCGCCTGTACCGCAATTTCCTCGCTGCCGGTGCCCGTGAACATGATGACCGGGCATTCCCGCCACTGGACTTTGACGGCGAGCAAAACGGTGATTCCGTCGGTCCAGCGCAACTGATAGTCTGTCACAACCAAATCCCACCGTCTGGATTCGATAGCCTGAGCAAGTTCTTTGGAATTGGTGGCCTGTTCGAACTGGCTGTCCGGAAACTCCCGGCTGATCTCCCGCATGACCAACGCGCGGTCGTCCGGGTTGTCATCCACCAACAGAATCTGCAATTTGTCGTCCATAATTTCCATGCGGCCATAGTGACCTCGCTGACCTCGTCTGTCGTTTGCGCGGGCGAGTGCCGTTTCTCGTTCAACTGCGGCGACTATGCCTGGAACTGCTGAACGAAGGCAATCAGCGTTTCAAAGTCAGTCGGTTTGACCGCCTGGGAACTGGCCCCCAAATGGTGAGCGCGCTCGATGTCTGTGCGTTAGCTTCCTCTTCGCAATTCACTGCTGAGCCATGGCGATTTCTGCCCTGTCCAGAGACTGGACATTTCATAATTCACGCTCACACCGCACCGTTCTTCAAATCCGCTCGTTCCAACTACTTTTGAGGATAAGACCGGGCAATCGCGGCAGCAGATGAAAACCTCGAATGACTCGCGGCAAATGCCCACCCTGGCGCGGCGATGAGGTTCAGGTCCGGTAAGTGGGAGAAAGTAGCTTTGACATTGCCCTGGAAACTCTTATTTTCTACTTTGCTTTGTAACAGATCAGCCGTTTTTCTACGCATAACTTGAGCATTTAGCCCGCTGCCGCGAACCACACGTAATTCTATGAACTTGTTTTTATCATTACGCTTTTGGGAAATGTTTAAATCATCTATTCCGGGCAAGGAGGAAAACCCAGGCACAAAGTCGCACTCATCCATTTCCTGAGAAAGTGAGCTATGAAAAAAAATAAGCCGCGATACGTCATTCATGAAGGGCCCCCAATACCCCGCTTGAAGCAAACTGCAGTGGCGAACGGTGACATTGATATCAAGCTGCTGCTCACCGCCCTGACCGCGCTGAAAAAAGGCGACTTCTCAATTCGTCTGCCGCTGGATTGGAATGGCACGGCCGGAAAAATCGCAGATGCGTTTAACGATGTCATTGAGCGTCACGAAAAAATGGCAAATGAGCTGGAGCGGATCAGCCGCGTCGTCGGCAAGGAAGGAAAGATAAGCCAGCGTGCTTCCATCGGGGAAGTGAGCGGTTCATGGGCCGAATCGGTTGCCTCAGTCAATACCCTGATCAGTGATTTGGTGCATCCGACGAGTGAAACCGCACGCGTGATTGGCGCGGTGGCCAAGGGCGATCTCGCCCAAACCATGGCATTGGAAATTGAGGGCAGGCCTCTGGAAGGCGAGTTTCTCCGGACTGCCAAAACCGTCAACACGATGGTCAACCAACTCAGCTCCTTTGCCTCGGAAGTAACCCGCGTGGCGCGCGAGGTCGGCACTGAGGGGAAATTGGGCGGGCAGGCAAAAGTCAAGGGTGTGGCCGGCACCTGGAAGGACCTGACCGATTCGGTCAACTCGATGGCCGGCAACCTCACCTCGCAAGTGCGCAACATTGCCGCGGTCACCACCGCGGTGGCCAACGGCGACCTGTCCAAGAAAATCACGGTCGATGTCAAAGGTGAAATCCTCGAATTGAAGAATACCATCAATACGATGGTGGACCAGCTTCGCTCCTTCGCCTCGGAAGTGACGCGCGTGGCGCGCGAAGTCGGGACCGAAGGAAAGTTAGGCGGTCAAGCTGAGGTCAAAGGCGTGGCGGGAACGTGGAAGGATTTGACGGACAACGTCAACTCAATGGCCCGTAATCTGACCGGCCAAGTGCGTAACATCGCCGCCGTCACGACAGCGGTGGCCACTGGTGATCTTTCCAAGAAGATCACGGTCGATGTTAAAGGAGAAATCCTGGAGCTGAAGAACACCATCAACACGATGGTGGATCAACTCAGCTCGTTTGCGTCAGAAGTGACGCGCGTGGCGCGCGAAGTCGGGACCGAAGGAAAACTCGGCGGCCAGGCCGATGTGAGAGGGGTGGCTGGAACGTGGAAGGATTTGACCGACTCAGTGAATTCAATGGCCGGCAACCTGACCGGACAAGTGCGCAATATCGCCGCCGTGACCACCGCGGTGGCTAATGGCGACCTGTCCAAAAAAATCACCGTGGACGTGCGCGGGGAGATTCTGGAGTTGAAGAATACGATCAACACCATGGTGGATCAGCTTCGCTCGTTCGCGTCGGAAGTAACACGCGTGGCGCGCGAAGTGGGCACCGAAGGAAAACTCGGCGGCCAGGCCGAAGTGCAAGGCGTGGCCGGCACCTGGAAAGACCTGACCGACAACGTCAACTTGATGGCCGGCAATCTGACGGCGCAAGTGCGCAACATCGCCACCGTGACCACCGCCATCGCCAATGGCGATCTCTCCAAAAAGATCACCGTCGATGTCAAAGGTGAAATCCTTGAGATGAAGGACACCATCAACACCATGGTCGTCCAGCTCAATTCCTTCGCCTCGGAAGTGACGCGCGTGGCCCGCGAAGTCGGCACCGAAGGCAAGCTGGGCGGACAGGCGGAAGTCAAAGGCGTGGCCGGCACCTGGAAGGACTTGACCGATTCGGTGAACTCGATGGCCGGCAACCTCACCGCCCAGGTGCGTAACATCGCGGCCGTGACGACGGCCGTGGCCAACGGCGACCTGTCCAAGAAAATCACCGTCGATGTCAAAGGCGAAATCCTTGAATTGAAGAACACCATCAACA
>QHPA01000526.1:1902-2796 GCA_003218935.1 Verrucomicrobiota bacterium | reverse complement strand
CAGGCATCCGCCGATGCGGTATCCGTCGTGTTCACCCGCCTGTGCCCGCTCCTTTGGTTGCTCCGCGCAACATCGTGCCGGCAGGCGAAGATGGTCCCTGATTGTTTGCGCCTGCCGTCACTCAATTGCTAATGCTCCGCCGTCCGACGGCGCGGGCACACGCGGGTGCGTTTCGTTCGGAGCGGGGCTGCTCTCTCGGGGCGGAGGTGAAGAGAGCAGTCCCGCTCGCTTCAGAACGAAACGCAAAACATGAACACGACAGAAGACCTCATCACCACCGGATGCCCCGCAGTCGCTCCGCAGCCAATCAACAAAGTTATCAAGCCGATTAAATTCCCGGCTCAACCGCAGGAATGGAAAATCGTTTCATTGAGGGAATGTCCCACACCCGAAAACATGCAACAGTGTGAAACACCGGATCAGGCAGCCGCCTATTGGAAAGCGCATATTCCCGAACATCCATACTTCAATTCTGAATGTGAATGTCTGGTGGTTTTCATTCTCAACACACGTCGGCGGATCAAAGGTCATTATCTGGTGTCC
This sequence comes from Verrucomicrobiota bacterium, assembly GCA_003218935.1. Classification (GTDB taxonomy): domain Bacteria; phylum Verrucomicrobiota; class Verrucomicrobiia; order Limisphaerales; family AV2; genus AV2. Next base: position 2,253 of record QHPA01000526.1, on the reverse strand, counting down.
ATTGGCACGATGGATACGATCCTTTGTCATCCCAGGGAAATATTTCGATTGGCAGTTATGGCGAGCGCGGCGGCAATCATCATTGCACACAACTTATGTGGGGCACCACATAAGTTGTGTTATGTGACCACTCCAGTTATGTGCAGCACTTTCGCTTGAGTCCGCAATCAGGCCGGTTTGGTCACGTTGATCAAGCCGGCTTCTTCACATAACTAAAGCTGCGAAAGCCACGAAAGGATGTCTCGATTCTTCTGCCAGGAAGGGCCGTGTTTGGCGCGAGCAGGCAAGAGTTTCTCGCATGACTTCAGCGTCTTGCGCTTCATTTCCAGGTCGATTTCGACGTAGGTATTG
>QHPA01000526.1:0-1896 GCA_003218935.1 Verrucomicrobiota bacterium | reverse complement strand
TGGCGCCAGGTATGGGGCGTGACCTTCCGAGTGAGGAGCGAAGGACAGACCTTCGCAGTTTCGGCCACGCGATGAGCAACGATGTAGCGCACACCAAAACGGGTGAGGCGGTTGTTTCCGTTGTTCACAAACAGCGGAGCAGCCTCGTCCAGACGAACCGAGCGCCGCTCAAGGTATCTCTTCACCGCCTGGACGGTTTCCGGCCACAATGGACATGTTCGTTCTTTCTGACCTTTGCCGTGAATGCGCACATGATAGGGACGGCTGAAGCGGACGTGATTGACGTTGAGGTTTGCCAACTCTTGGGCTCGCATGCCGGTGTTGTAGAGCAGCCGAAGCAGAGCGTCATCACGCTGCCCAAGCGCGGTGTTGCATTTGATCTCACCGAAGATTTTTCTGACTTCATCCCGCTCCAAATATTCCGGCACACGTGCCGCCTTGCGCTTGAACGGAACCGAGAGGATGGATTCGCATTGAGCAATGTGCCGCGGATCAGTGGTAGCGAGGTATTGGAAAAAAGCACGGATCGCCGCCAACCGGTTGTTGCGAGTATCGACGCCGTTCTTTCGCTCGCGCTCCAAGTGATCTAGAAAGCGACGGACGGTCTCAGCGGCGATGTCTTCCAGCCCAAGGGCGGTGCAGGTTTTCCGGTGATGCTTGCAGGCGAACTTGAGCAAGAGCTTCCAGGCATCCCGGTATGCAAGCACGGTGTGCTCACTCAGACCCCGCGCCGAGACCAGATGCTGTTCAAAGAAGTTGCGGATCGATTTGGCAAGATCAGGCTTGGTCATGGTTTCTTGTCCCTCACGACTGGTGGAACGGCAAAGCGGGCGTGGAACCGTCGGCCCGCACTCTCAAGCAGGTGTGACGTGGCGTGGAGATACACCTCAGTGCCGGTCACCGTGCTATGGCCGAGATACGTCGAGAGGAGCGGGAGCTTCGACCCGAGATTCACGCCCTGACGATACCAGACCGAGAGTCGGTTCACTGCGAAGGTGTGCCTCAGATCATGGATGCGAGGGCCGCGCTCGCCCTTGGGTCGGCGGAGTCCGAGACCTCGAACGATTTCAAGAAAGACCGTTGCAAAGCTCGGATATACGTGCTTTTTGCCGGTCATGCTCAGAAACACATACGCGCTGGGCGCGGTTGAGAACCCTGCTCTCTTCCGGCGCCCCAGATAAGCTCTCATCTGGTTCGTCGTGGATAAGGATAACGGCACATACCTGGACTTCTTGAACTTGCCTTCGCGTATCTCGATCAGGCGACGCCTGAGATCGATGTCGCGCAGTGTCAGATTGAGCGCCTCGCCGATTCTGATCCCAGTGGCATAGAGAAGGCCGATCAGCGTCGAGACCACGATGGGCCGTAGGCTTCCCGGCGGCCCGAGCTTCTGGGCCGTCGCCATGATTTTGCGGACCTCCTTCCGTGTATAGATATATGGGGCCGGACGGCTGCGGCGCGGCAGGTAACTGCGGTAGATCACGCAGGTACGCGGATCGAAATGGCTCAAATACAGACAGAACTTGCGTAGCACACAGATGCGATTGATGCGCGTGCCCGTGCTCAAATGTGCGATGCTTTTGTTAAAGCGCTCGGCAATCTCCCGTGTGAGCGGTTGGCCGGGTTTCATCTCATCGGTGAAAAAGCGATCCAGATAGAAAAGGATTTTTTGGGTACTGAAGCCTCTGTCACCGTTTCCAGCGCGGCACGTTTCCAGGAATGCCTGAAGCCGGTGTGCGAGCGGGCTGCGAAAAAGACAGGTTGCCATAAATTCATTTCGTTCCCGGCCAGGGCATGGCCACTTCGCGAAGTGAGTTCAGGTTGGCCTTGGCATAGATGAAGGTCGTGTCGATGTAGCGGTGACCCAAGACATTGGCGATGGATTTGATCGCGGAG
>QHPA01000111.1 GCA_003218935.1 Verrucomicrobiota bacterium | reverse complement strand
GTGCCGCCGTATCGCGTTGACCAGTTGCTGCACTGGCTCTACGTCCAGCACGTCACGAGCTGGGAGGCGATGACCAATCTGCCGAGGCATTTGCGGGAAAAACTCAGCGAATATTACTCGCTTCACTCTTTGGAGTTGGTTTGCAAACAGGGAGCGCGCGATACGACGCAAAAATTTCTGTGGCGACTGGATGACCACGCGCTCGTCGAGAGCGTGTTGATTCCCGCCACTCCCGCGCTTTACGGCGATGCCAGCGACCGGCGCACCCTTTGCGTTTCGACGCAAGTCGGCTGCGCTTACGGCTGCAAATTTTGCGCCAGCGGACTGGAGGGTTGGAAGCGGAACCTCCGCAGCGAGGAAGTCGTCGAGCAGGTTTTGGCGGTGGAGCGGTGGAACGCACATGCGCAGGCGCGAGGCGATGGGCACGAGGCGATAGGAAATGCGCCCGTGGCCGCCCATCACCCATTGCCTATCACCCCTCGCCTGATTGACAACCTGGTCATCATGGGCATGGGCGAACCGCTCGCCAATTACGACAATCTGCTTCAAGCGCTCACCATTCTGAACGCACGCTGGGGCGGTGGGATTGGTGCGCGCAAAATCACCATTTCCACCAGCGGTCTCGCGCCGCAAATCCGCAAACTGGCGGATGAGCCGCTGCAATTTCGTCTGGCGGTTTCGCTGCATGGGGCGACGGATGAAGTGCGCAACAAAATCATGCCCGTGAACCGGAAGTATCCTTTGAGCGAGTTGATTTCAGCTTGCGAGTACTTCGAGCAAAAAAAAGGCAAGAAGATCACGTTGGAGTACATCCTGATCGCGGGCGTGAACGACGGTCTGGAGCAAATCAAGCCCTTGGCGAAACTGGCCCTTCGGCTGAATGCGAAAGTAAATCTGATTCCCTATAACAAAGTCGAGGGCCTATCCTGGGAGCGCCCAGCCGACGAAATGCAGGAGGCGTTTCTCAACGCTTTGGAGAAACAGAAAGTCACCGCCACACTGCGTCGGGAAAAAGGCCACGACATCGAGGCCGCCTGCGGTCAGTTGCGGTTGAAAACCGAACGCGAATTGGCGTTGCAGCGTTGAATCGTTTAGACGTTAAGTCGTTGAAATGTTAGGCGCGAGGTTCCCATGTTCGGAGCTCTCCCGATTTTAGCGGTTTAACGCTTCAGCGATTTAACCTATGCTACATGCGTGATTGCTTTGATTGACTACGGGGCGGGCAACCTGCGCAGTGTGCATAAGGCCTTGCGTTTTCTCGACGCAGACGTGCGGCTCGTGACGCAGCCGCGTGAAATGAAGGATGCACGCGCCGTCGTGCTGCCGGGCGTTGGCGCGTTCGATGATTGCCTGGAAGCGTTGGGAAGGCAGGAGTTGCTGGAGGCCTGTCGTGAGTTCATTCAGTCCGGGCGCACGTTTCTTGGCATTTGCGTGGGCTATCAGGCATTGTTTGAACGGAGCGAGGAGTTTGAGAGCCGCACTGCTGGGCTGGGGGTTTTCCGCGGCAAAGTCATTCGCTTTTCCGAAAGGCCGGAGTTGAAAATTCCGCAAATCGGCTGGAACCAGATCGAAATCGTGCAGGCGAAATGCCCGTTGTTTCGCGGCATTCCCAGCGGCAGTTACGTTTATTTCGTGCACAGCTTTTTTCCCAAGCCGGCGGACGAATCCCTCGTGGCCACGCGCACGACCTATGGCGAAACATTTGCCTCGGCGGTCTGGAAGGACAACGTGTTCGCCACGCAATTCCATCCGGAGAAAAGCCAGAAAATCGGTTTGCAATTACTGAAGAACTTCGTGGCCCTGGCTTCGTAATGGGCGATTGGCATCCGCCGCAGTTCTCCAGCAGTTCGTTCAACACGCCACTTAATTTCAAGCAAGGCGGCGGTCCGCAAAGTTTGGAGTGCATCATCACCAACTGCGGTAGGGCGGCAACGAAGTGTGCAGAAGTTCGATGCAATCAAGGGTTGCCGGTGGGCACTGAGGTTTTTAATGCTCAGTGAGGATCGCTTGAGGTGGTTAATCCTTCGCTGAGGAGGGAGCGCTGGAAGTAGATTTGGGTTTAGCTTTGTTTTTCCGACAGGATTTGTGCGGGCCAAAGCTGGTTGAACAACCGCCGCGCATGGCCCTTGTGCCCTCACCGATCGTCTGCTAAAGTCTGCCTCGTTAACGGAAGAAATGAACACTAACAGGACCTACTATGGCATACGAATTACCACCTCTCCCTTATCCGAAGGACGCACTCGAACCGCACATCGACGCGATGACGATGGAAATCCATCACGGCAAACATCATAATGCGTACGTCACCAACCTCAACAAGGCCATTGCCGGCAACGCCGCGCCGGAGAGCAAATCCATCGAAGCGCTCATCAGCGAGCTCGGCTCCGTGCCTGAAAATATCCGCGGCCCGGTCCGCAACAACGGCGGCGGTCACGCGAACCACTCGATGTTCTGGAAACTGCTCGCGCCGAAAGCCGGTGGCGCCCCGACGGGCAAACTGGCCGACGACCTCAAGGCCGCGTTCGGAAGCTTCGACGCGTTTAAGGAGAAATTTGAAGCGGCAGGCGTGGGCCGCTTCGGCAGCGGTTGGGTCTGGCTGGTCGTGAACAAAGGCAAACTTGAAATCGTCTCCACCGCCAACCAGGACAATCCGCTGATGGGCAAGGCCGTCGCCGGTTGCGAAGGCAAACCGGTCCTCGGCGTGGACGTGTGGGAACACGCTTACTATCTGAAATACCAGAATCGGCGACCAGACTATTTGAAAGCCATCTGGAACGTGATCAACTGGACGGAGGTGGCGAAGAACTATGAGGTGGCAAAGAAGTAAAGATTTGAAGCTTCACGCACGACGCACGCTGGTCAAATCAGCGTGCTTCTCTTTCGAACACAACTTATGGCTTGATCAGGCGGAAGAACCCTTTCCCAGTCCCAGGCAGAGCGGACGAAGGGACAAGCACCCGCCTTCTGATGCCGACCAACTGATCTGTCAACGCCGGATCCCCCCAATTCGTCGGGCTCAAATCCGAGTTTGTTTGAAGCGTGAAACCGGAGGCCGGAGTGGTCCAGAACACGAAGTAAGGCTGGTCTTGGGTGATCACGGTTACGCCCGCTGGGCTTACTGATCGGCTGACCCAAACATTCGGATTCAGCGGGGACACGCTGAAATCGTCGTCCAGCAGCGTGGTCGCGCCGGCCTTGATCTGGGCGTGGCTCAAGATGGCCACCTGACCGACATTGGCCGTCTGGCCTGGGACGGCACCGAAGTAAATCGTTCCTCCGCCAGCGAACTGGGCCGCATCCTCGGGCGGCATAACGAGATTCGTGGATGTGGCATCCGGTGCAGTCAGCGTGATGTTCGTATCCTGATTGAGAGTCACTGTCCAAGTCCCCAGGATGCTCGCACCTGTCACGGAACCCAACTGGCCGACCGGGCCATTGGTCGGAGACGCATTGAAATACTGACCAGACATCCCATCCAGAGTTGGCGCGCCGTTGCTGCCCGGCGCATTGGTCTTGTAATGGAAAGTGGCCGTCCCGGATTCGTCGGCGTTGGCATGTATGTCAACCAGGATACACGCTGGTTCATTCCAGTCCGGTGCGTCTTCGGTTCCCGGAGTGCCGGGCACAAGATAAAGATGTGTCGAAAACCCCGGATGGGTCGCCGCGCTTGGGAATTCCTTGATGGTCATTGAATACGACATGGGCACACTCGAACCGATCCACCCGAAGGTATCGCTGGCCACGGTTGCGATGTTTTGGCGGTCGTATTGGCCGCCGCTGGCAGCCAGGAGATTCAGCCCCGCCTTGGTTTCCTCAATCGCCATGGTTGGAGGCGGCAGAACCGCCGCCGATTCGGTCCAGCGGATATTGTCAACGTTGTAAATGACCGTGTTGGTGAGGTTGTTCTCACCCAGCTTCAGGGTGAGATGATGCACCTTGTCCCCCGGGGCCTTGACCGGGAAACTCAGGTGAGTCCAGTTGGTGTGCATGGAGGTCAGCTCCACGAACCCCAAGCTGTTCCAATCCCAATTCGGCCCGTTACGGAAGATGATCTCGACCCCGCCGTAGGAGGTGCCGTTGACGCGGGGATAGGAACTCGGATCCAGCTTCACAGCGAAGCTGATGTTGGTATAGAGCGTCTCGGCATCCACATCCGAGCCGAGACTGGTGGTGATGACCGCTTGGCTGTAGCCGCCCGGTCGATTCGGGAAGTTGTTCGTTACGCGCATGGAACCCGGAGTCGTCCCGCCACCGGTGTCCAGAATCCTGTCATCCGCCACTTCGGCGGGGTCGGACCAGTTTTCCCAGGTCCAGAGCGTGGCTTCAGTGGGATCGTCGAAATTGTTGATGACGACTTCGCCACCCTGTGATCCGGACAGGCCCAGAAGGAATGCGCCCGACAGATGTTTTAATCAGATTTGGAGCATTCATGGTTTTGTGTGGTCGGGAACGGAGTGTGGTTTGTGTCGTTTATCTTATTATAAGACAAACTATCAGGCCGTTTGGTTTCGCGAAAAAATGATACGCCTCCATGGTTGGCGCCAAAAATTCTTTGGCCGAGACCACGCCTGAGTCAGGTCTTCGGCTTCAACTGCGGGAACAGAATCACGTCGCGGATGCTTTCCTGGCCCAGCAGCATCATGCAGAGTCGGTCAATACCCATGCCCATGCCACCAGCGGGTGGCATGCCGTGTTCGAGCGCAACCAGAAAGTCTTCGTCGAGCTTTTGCTGTTCGCCGCCGGCCTGGTGTTCGAGGCGTTCGCGCTGTTCGATCGGATCGTTCTGCTCGGTATAGGCCGGCGCGATTTCCTGGCCGTTTATGCAGCACTCGAAAACTTCCACGGTCGTCGGGTCGTCAGACGAAATTTTGGCCAGCGGGACGAGTTCCTTCGGCAGATGCGTAACGAAAGTGGGCTGAATCAGCGTCGGCTCGATCAGCTTTTCAAAGACAGCGCCGGTGACTTCAAAATCTTCGTAGCCGGCGGCGATGTCGCCCGCCAGTTTCAGCTCCTCAATGGCGCGCCGCCGCCGGTCCTGCGGCGTCACATCGAACCAATCCCGGCCTCCGACCTCGCGCACGAGGTCCTTGTATTTCACACGACGCCAGGGAGGGGTGAGGTTGATGACTTTTTCGGCCTCGCGGAGATGGAGTTCTGCATGTTGCTTTGCAACTGTCTCGACCACATCTGCAAGCGTCTTGTTGGCCTCGAGCGCTGCTTCCGCGATTTTTTCACCGACGATTTGGACTTCGTGTTTGATCACGAGCGTCCCCAAAACCTTCTCCGCCACCTTACAAATCATGCTCTGCACGAGCTCCATCATAGTCTCGTAATCACCATAAGCCTGGTAGGCTTCGAGCATGGTAAACTCGGGGTTGTGTTTCCGTGACAGACCTTCGTTACGAAAGATGCGGCCAATCTCGAACACGCGGTTCATGCCGCCGACGAGCATTCGCTTCAGATAAAGCTCCAGCGCGATGCGCATATAAAAATTGCATCCTAGCGCCTTGTGCTGCGTGACGAACGGCTGAGCCGCTGCGCCGCCGGGAATTGCCTGCATCATCGGCGTCTCTACCTCCACGAATCCGCGCGAGTGTAAAAAGTTTCGAATTTCGGCAATGATCTGACTGCGTTTGAGGAAGACGTTCTTCACTTCGTCGTTGCTCATCAGGTCGAGGTAACGCTGGCGGTAGCGAATCTCGGTGTCTTCGAGTCCATGCCATTTGGCTGGCGGCGGGCGCAGAGCCTTGGCAAGAATCACGAATGCGGTGAGTTTGACCGAAATTTCGCCGGTCTTGGTGGTGAACATCGTGCCACGCACGCCGACGAAATCGCCGAGGTCGAGGTGTTTGAAGATCTCGAACTGTTCGTCGCCGAGCGCTTGCTTTTGCGCGTAAACCTGGATGCGCGCACCCCCGTGCGGGCCACTGCCGTCGTTGATGTCGATGAACTGGCTCTTGCCCATGTCGCGGTGCGCGGTGATGCGCCCGGTCAGCGCGACTTCGCGTCCTTCGGCGTAATTGGCGCGCGCCTCAGCGCACTTTTCGGTGGGTGTAAATTTGTTTTTGAACGGGTCGATGCCCTTGGCCCGCAGCGCTGCGAGCTTGGCCTTGCGCTGTTCAATCAAGGCATTCGTGTCGTCCATACTCATTTGCACGCACCGATAAAACACGGAGCGAGGCGAGTTGTCCAAGGTTTTGATACACGCAGCCTGCCGTTGTCGTGCCCGAACATTGCCGTCTGCCAAGGTTCAGGAAGGAGCGCCGATTTTCGATTCGGCACAAGTACCGCGTACCATTTAGGTCCAATCCGCCGGACCGGAGGCCGGCGCTCCGGTGTGATGCGCCCTCAGTTGCGCGCCGATTCCGCTTCAATCCAAGGAGGATAACAGTTAAGAACCGGCCGTGCTGCCGATACGCGACAACATTCCATCACGCCGATTCCCGGGGATTACCCTGGCCCTGATCGCGGCCAACACGCTGGTTTTTCTCTGGGAGCTGCAACTCGGGCCGCGAATGCTGGAGCGGACGTTCGTGGAACTGGCGATCATTCCCGTGCGTTATTCGATTCCAGAGATCGCGGAGTCATTCAGCTTGAGCGAACAGGTTTTGCCCTTCTTCAGTTCGATGTTTCTCCACGGAGGCTGGCTACATTTGATTGGCAATATGTGGACGCTGTGGATTTTTGGCGACAATGTCGAAGACCGGCTTGGCCGATGGAAATATCTGTTGCTTTACCTGGCCAGCGGCGTGGCGGCAGCGCTGTTGCACATATACACGAACCTCGGTTCGCAAGTGCCGACCATCGGCGCGAGTGGCGCCATCGCTGGAGTGATGGGCGCTTACTTCCGATTTTATCCACAGGCTCGCGTGGAGACAGTCATTCCCCCATTTATCTTCGGTCCGTATTTCGTTCTGCCGGCGGTGTTGTTTCTCGGCTGGTGGTTTCTGCTGCAGTTTTTCAATGGCGCATTAAGCCTTGGCGCGGGCTCCAGGGGCTTCGGTGGTATTGCCTGGTGGGCGCATGTGGGCGGTTTCGCGTTTGGCGTGGTGGTGTGCCTCTTCGCGCGACGGCCGCGGGCGGTGTATTATGACGACGAGGGATTCTGAAGCGATTTACGTTGC
>QHPA01000110.1 GCA_003218935.1 Verrucomicrobiota bacterium | reverse complement strand
CGATTCCTTCCCGCCGATCTTTGGCCCCAGGTGGTGATGCTCGCCGCCACGAATTTCATGCCAAAATCCAAGTTCGATTCAGCCACAGCCGCGGCGGTGGCGGCCTGCGACGCCTTGGACGGCGTCACGGACGGCGTCATCGACGATCCCGCGCGATGCGCCTACGATCCGAAAGCATTGGTGGGCTCCCAGGTCGGCGACAGCACGTTCACCGAAGCCGACGCCGAGGTGGTCCGCAAGATCTGGGAAGGCCCGCGCGGGCAGGACGGAACATTCCTTTGGCACGGTCTGACGCGCGGCACGGATCTCTTTGCCCTCGCCAACACGGGTGGTTCGCCGTTGACGGGAAAACCCTTCGGCATCCCTCTGGATTGGTTCCGGTTCTTTTTGATCCAGAATCCGCAGTGGGACTGGACCACTTTGACGCCGGCGGGATTCGAATTGCTGTGGAGACAATCCGTCGAACAGTTCGGCGCAGTCATTGGTACGGACAACCCGGATCTCGCAGCCTTCCGCGACCGGGGGGGCAAAGTCATCATCTATCATGGTCTGGCCGATCAACTCATCCCGGCAGCAGGCACCATCGATTACTACAAACGGGTGCAGCAACAGATGGGTGGAGCAGAGCAGACCGCGCAGTTTGCGCGCTTGTTCCTGGCGCCGGGCGTCGATCACGGGTTCCATGGCGCGGGGCCAACGCCCACCGGACAGATCGACGCAATCGTCCGTTGGGTTGAAGAGGGCCAGGCTCCTGATAAACTCATCGCTGAGCTTCGTGATCAGAGCGGAAAAATCGTCCGCACGCGTCCCTTATTCCCCTACCCGCAGGTGGCGAAGTACAAGGGCAGTGGCAGCACCGACGAGGCGGCGAATTTCGCGGGCCAGCCGCCCGCACAGTAATTGGTGTGGTTCGCCATTCGTCATTGAGCTAACGATCAGCATCCGAAAATAACCGTTCACCTATCGCCCGCCGCGTGCTACACTCGGCGTTCATGAATAAGGTTTCGCTGAAAGCCATCGGATTGCTCCGACCGCGCCGGCGTATGGAGGGCCTCAACAACCGACTTATCCGGAAAGGAAGTATCGTATGAAAACCGACTCCCACATCATCAATTCGAACCACGCCAGGCGCCACTCCGGCATTGGCGAGCGTGACCTGAAGACACTCATCCCGGGACCGGAGCCGTTCTCCCAGGGCGCACCCTCCCGGCCTCGCTGCGGCTTCACATTGATCGAACTGCTGGTGGTAATTGCGATTATCGCCATTCTGGCAGGCATGCTCCTGCCCGCGTTGTCTCGCGCGAAAGAGATGTCCAAGCAGACGTCCTGCTTGAACAATCTCAAACAAATGGGCCTCGCAACCTTCGTATATGCTGACGACTACCAGGACCGGCTTCCCCCGCCGTTCTTCGACCCGGACCTGTTACCGGGCAATGGTCCCTACTACAGCTATCTTCTTTACGGTTGGGGCGGAACAGTTGGCCGGCCGGCCGAGCCGAAGCTCGCAGTGAACCTGGGCCTCCTCTACATCGGCAATTATTTGAAGGCGCCGCAGATATTTTATTGTCCAAGCTCACGGCAGCAGAAGTGGTTCAGAGTTGTTTTTGAGAAGAAATACTTCGAAAGCGACAAAGTTCCCTGGCCCATGTACGCGGTCGATGGGCAGGTAAATATGACCTACAATTACTTCCCACAAAGGGACGTTCCTGCCAAAAAAGAGAGCGAAGCGAATCGGGGTTGGACGCAAGTGGCCCACAAACAGACGGAATTAAGCTCGCAGCGGTCGATGGAAACCGATCTGATTTACACTTGGGGCACCATGGCGCATACCAGCGGCAAGAATCCATACGGCCTTAATGTCCTTTGGGGAGACGGGCATGTGAAATTCAGCACGACTAGGGACGCCTTCGATCCGAAGCTTTGGGGCGGAACTGGCCCTAACCCGACGTCTGAGACTCCCGGCGACAACGAGACGAAATGGCGAACGATTGTCTCCTTGTTGCGGCCTTGAAAGGACTCCCCGATCGAGGCGGAGAGGGTGACCTTCCTTGCGCCTCTTTGCGTCCTTTTGCCGCTGGAATCGGGAGTTATTTCTCCGAGGCCGCCGCGGGCGGTGTGTGCTTGATGAATTTGTTGGCCCACGCGATGAAGTGTTTCATGTTCGACCGGTCTTCGTGTCCGCCGTCGTGCTGGCGCCAGGCGAGTTCACCGTCGAGCAAACCGGTGTTCACCCGCGGCATTTTCGCGGTGCGATAATCTTCATTTTCGCCGATATCGCGCGCGCCCAGAAGACGGAAAACCGGCCCGGCGGCGACGGTCGCCATGTAGCTGCCCTGCTGGTCGAGCCAATTGGCGTCGCCGTGTTCGGGCACGCCGTAACTGATGAAGATGAGACGCGGCGCGCACAAAGCGATCAACTCGTGAGCGTCCACCGGCAGATCGCCCGCGTTCCTGCTGCCGAAGGCTGATTCAGCGGCGCCGTATTTCATGAAATTGCCCGCCATCCAGTGGTATTCGCCGGAGCCGGTGAGATTCTCCACCGCTTCGCCAAAATTGCGGCGATGCAATTTGACTCCGCCCTCGCCGGAGGAGCCGACCAACACCACGGCGAAACGCGGTTCAAAAGCCATCGCGACCAGGGCGGCTTTGCCGAAACGTGAAACGCCTTCGATGCCGACCTTCTTTGCGTCCACGGTGGGGTCGGTCTCCAGGTAATCCAAACCGCGCGCCGCACCCCAGGCCCACGCGCGGAGCGAACCCCAGTCATCGGGCTTGCGGGGCTGACCTTTGTTGACCAGGCCGATGATTCCCTTCGTCAGCCCAGCACCGTTGTCAGCCTGAATGCTGCCCGGATTGATGGTCGCGTAACCCCATCCGGCGGCGATCAATTGCTCGGTCGAGGGAGGATCGGTGAAGTTGCCGCCGCCGAAACCACCGCGCGGGGCGGGTGCAGGCTCTCCCGGTCGTCGGGGAAACCCGCCGTCGCCAAAGCCGCCAAACATCATCAGCACCGGCACGGGTCCGCTGGCATTCGACGGAGTGACCAGCGTCATCGGGATTTTCACCTCAATGGATGGACAAGCCGAGTTGTCCACGTGCCCCACCAGTTGTTTGGCAACAACGGATATCTCACCCACCACCCGATCAACTGCCTGGGTCGTGATCGTCCACGTCACCCTGGGCACATTCTTCGGCACGCGGCCAATGACTTCGCGCTCGAAGTCCTCGACAATTTCCGGACGGCGCTGTTTCCGCCACGCGTCAGCGGTCGTGACCCTTTGTCCGTTTTTCAACGTGAGGGGATCGGGCAGATCGGGATAAGGATTGGCTTTGGCCGGATCGTAATTGGCCTCATTGGTCGCGCCGGCCCGGCCACTCGGCCCAGGCCGGAGAGCTTTAATCCCCAGCTGATCCATCATGTTTTGGTGGTCCTGCTGGGCCGTCCAGTTCAAGGGTTCGGGCGCGGCGCCGGAGCTCGGAACGGCTGCCGTCCGGTCCGACAGATTTCCGGCGGCCACAGCCGCGATGAGTCCGGCGGCGAAACAGTCAGACAAGAAGTTCATCGAACGTTCGGGATATTGGATAAATTTTTGAGTTTGGCGCACCGGATGCCCAAGGAATACACCGCATTCATTTGGCATCAAGTGAAGATTTAACCTGAAATCCGAAGCAATCCAAACAGGAGGAAACGAAGGAAACGAGAGAGAAGAGGTTTCAATCACTTCCGATGCCGCGCCATAAACCCCGGCTCCGCGCCTTCCAGATCCGCGCGCCGCTGCCGCGCCAGCAACGCGCCATAAGTCCGCACGTCACGCACAAACATTTTGAGCCGTTTTTTTAACGTGTCGCTTACAATCTTCCCGTCCTTCACGTCTTCCTCGTCCGCGAACGACACGCCATAGGGCATCGACCACGTGTAGCATTGCCGCGCCACCGTGCGAAGCTGGTCGGTCACGGTCAGCCCCTTTTCGTGCGAAGCGACGATGGTCGCAAATAGTTTTCCCGCGAATTCGCCCCAGAAATGGTCGAGGAAATTCTTCATCGCGCTGCTGATGCTGCCGTGATAATCGGGCGTGCCCAGCACATAAACATCCGCCCGCTCCACGCGACCCTGCAACCGGTCGAAGCCGGGCGCGTCGTAAGCCGTATCCGGGTTGTAGAGCGGCAGCGGTTCCTTTTCCAAATCGAGCACGTCCACAGAACAACCGTCGCCGCGCAGGCGTTCCACGGCGTGAAGAATGACGGTCCGCGTGACGGAAGTCGGATTCAAACTGCCGACGACGGCCAGGACCTGAAGCGGTTGGTCAGACATGCGGAGAGGTTAGCCGCTTGTGCCGCCATTGCAAAGTTTATGGACCGGAGTCGAAATGAGGTACGACCACCGTCCGCCTCACGAGCGCGGCAATGTTTACATCCCATACACAAGAACTTTGAAGCTGCCTGGAACCATCTTCGGGCGTTGCCGACGCTCGCCCGGCGCCGGCTCAGGGGTTGGCTCGAATGTGGCCGAGGCCAGGTAAATCTTGTGCGTCCTCGGATCGAGCGTCATCGTCCGCGCCCCGCGCTCGGTTTTCAGCGTCTGTACCACCGTGAGTTTCTCCGGCATGTCTTCATGCGCAATGGTGACCGTGCCATCGCCGCAGGAGCTAAAGGCATACTGAGTCCCGGGATCAAACGCATTGGCGTCAACTCCCTCACCGATGGGCACGGTGGCGACCACCTTGCCGTTGGTGCTGTCGATCATTTCCATCAGCTTGTTGTGGCAACCGATGAACAGACGATGATGCGCCAGATCAATCGCCATGCCTGAAGCTTCCTCGCCCGGCGCGATCGGCCAGGTGTTCACGACCTGGTGCGTCCTGGTGTCAATCGCGACCAGTTCGTTCTTATCCTCAATGTTGTTATAGACCCGCCCCGCCTTCGGGTCGGCGGCGGCAAATTCCGGCTTTCCGGGCAACGGGATGGTGGCAACAACCTTGCCTGATTTCATATTGATCACCGTCGCCGATTGGCCCCTTCCGTTAAACAGATAAGCCTCTTGTTGCCCCGGCTCGAAGAGCATCCCATCCGGGTTCTCGCCGGCATCTACCTTGGAGAGGGTTTGCAACGTTTTCAAATCGACGATACTGGCTTTGTTTTCCCGCCCGTTGCTCGTAACTCCTCGCCCTAGCTCGGGCGCGGGTGCAAGGCCGTGGACTCCCGGAGTATCGGCGATTTCGCCGGCGACGACTTCCTTGTCGAGGTCAATGACGACAACCTTGGTACCGTGGCTCACGTAAAGACGGCGACCGGCTTCATCCACAGACGAGTAATCCCACCCGCCCTCGCCGCCGACCGGGATTTCCTTCAGAAAGTGATACGGGCCATCCGCTCCGCCGGCCGGAGTGCTCGCAACGCCGAGGATGCTCAAGGCGAGAATGCCTAAGAGCCGACGAGATTTTGTTTTCATAGGATTGACAGAATTTGCTTTCCAAGGTCTCACCGGAGAATAAGCATCCCACTGCTCCTTGGCAACAAAAAGCGCGAGAATGACAAAACCTCCAGTATGCCTTCATGCGATTTCCTTTTTCACTATGAAGCGCGCGACATTTGAGTTGCTTCGGGGCTGGAAAGCAAGCTGCGATCACAATACTGTTGCCACAGCATGTGGTGACAATTACTCATCTTGAAATACTGGCTGCCAACTATTTCGTTGGTGTTATTGTGCGCCGGCTGCGCCCGGTTTGAACCGCAGCCCATTTCTCCGGCGGACACTGCCGCGAGACTTGACGCGCGCCGGCTCGACGACGCCGGTTTGAAAAAATTCGTCGAAACCAATCTCGGCCAACAACTGGAAAACTGGCCGCTCAATTCGTGGGATTTGAAAACGCTCACGCTGGCGGCGTTTTACTACCATCCCGGTCTCGAGGTTGCGCGCGCGCAGTGGAGCGTCGCCCAGGCTGGCGTGCGAACCGCAGGCGGATATCCCAACCCGACGCTTGGCCTGACACCTGGGTACGACTTCAGCGCCGCGAACGGATTGTCGCCATGGATTCCCTTCTTCAATCTCGATGTGCCAGTCGAGACGGCGGGCAAGCGCGGCAAGCGCATCCGCAAGGCGCAGCACCTTTCCGAGTCCGCGCGGCTGAACATTGCAACCATCGCCTGGCAGGTGCGGAGCCACGTGCGCGTGAATCTCCTCGACTTCGCGGCCGCCAACCGCCGCAGTGCTCTGTTGGAGAGCCAACTCGCGGTTCAGGAACGAATCGTGAAGCTGCTCGAACAACGCCTCGCCGTTGGCGCAATTTCACAACTCGAGTTGACTACGGCGCGGATCGCCTTGAACAGGACCCGGCTCGAGTTGGGCGACGCAAGGTTAAAACGCGCCGAGGCTCATGGGCGACTGGCGGAATCCCTCGGCGTAAGCGCGAGCGCGCTGGACGGCGTCGAGTTGCTGTTTGATTTTTCGGAGCGCGCAGCGGACGGACTCACTTCAACGGAGGCCCGTCACATCGCGTTGCGCGGGCGGTCCGACATTCTCGGCGCGCTGTCCGACTACGCCGCCACCGAGGCCGAGCTCCGGCTGCAAATCGCGAAACAATTTCCCGACGTTCACCTGAACCCCGGCTATCAATTCGACCAGGGCGACAACAAATGGACGCTGGGCATCACATTCGAACTGCCCGTGCTCAATCAGAATCAGGGGCCGATCGCCGAGTCGAAAGCGCGCCGCGAAGAAGCCGCCGCCCGTTTCACCGAGTTGCAGGCGAAAGTCATCGGTGAGATCGACCGCGCGGTCGCGGCATATCGAGTTGCGCGGGAACAATCGGCCACGAGCGATTCGTTGCTCGCCGCCGAACGACAACAGCAGCAATCGGTCGAGGCGCAATTGAAGGCCGGGGCTGCCGATCAGCTTGATCTGTTAAACGCGCAATTGGAACTCGGCGTTGCGACGCTCGCGCAGCTCGACGGACAGGCCAGGCTGCAGCAATCGCTTGGCGCATTGGAGGACGCGTTGCAGCGTCCGATGGACGAGACGACCGGGGCGACTTCCACGTCGTCCCTGACCAACATGGTTCAGCGCGCACCGAACCAGGCGCAAGCGAACAAACTAAAACAGTCAGCAACATCCGGCAAAGCCGGAAGCTTGAAGCGATGAACGGCTCAAAGCCATGCTGCCCTTCGGACAAGGAACGGACGCTGAGTGACGAGCGGACGCGCGTTCCAGGACGAACGACCGCTTTCCCCTCACCCCGGCCCTCTCCCCTGGGGAGAGGGAGAATCGTTCTCCGTCTTCTTCGCTCATCCGAGCGTGGTGTTGGCGGTCGCGCGCAGGAGAAACCCCGGAAGACAAACCTCATTGCCTCGCTAATTCCCGTGTTGCTGGCCGCTCTGCTCGGGGCGTGTTCCAAGTCCGGGGGAGAAAACGAAACGAAGAAACCAAATGCCAACCAATCGCGCGTCAAGCGCGGAACAAACGGCGAAACCATCGTCACCCTCGACGCGCCAGCACAGCAGCGCATCGGTCTGAAAGTGACGAATCCCGCGGCGGCGCAGTGGCAGCCGGAGATCAGAGGATACGGTCGAGTGCTCGACCCCTCGCCGCTGGCTGCACTGATGGCCGATCTCGTTCAGGCCCACGTGGCAATGGAAACGTCGCAACGAGAGTTCGAACGACTTAAGACCCTCGCGGAGCAGAACAACGCGTCGGTGCGAGCGTTTCAAGCCGCGGACGCCGCCGCAAAACGCGATCAGGTTCTGGTCGAATCACTCCGGACGAGACTGGCCCTGGGATGGGGCAAAGCGATTCTGGAGCGTGACGATCCGCCCGCGTTCGTCAGATCATTGGCGAACGGTGAGTAGACGCTTGTCCGCATTGATCTGCCGACGGGAG
The DNA here is from genome assembly GCA_003218935.1 of Verrucomicrobiota bacterium. Lineage (GTDB taxonomy): Bacteria > Verrucomicrobiota > Verrucomicrobiia > Limisphaerales > AV2 > AV2. The sequence goes on along the minus strand of QHPA01000110.1, from coordinate 631 downwards.
ATAGTTTGAAATCGCCTCCCTCGTCGGCGCGGCTGGTTTCGTTCGGCGATGGAGAGCGCTCGATCACCGCCGACTTTTTCGACTCGTCCCCGACCGTCGATCCACAGACGCAGGGAGCGGGATTTTTATTTCTGATCGCGGGCAAGCCGTCGGGCTTTTCGCCCAACGCAGCCGTCACCGGTTACGTCAAGGTTCCCGGCGACTCATTGAACGGGGTGACCGTCTCGCGTGACGCGGTGATTCGCTATGAAGGCAAGGCATGGGTTTATTTGCAGACCGGCGACAACGAGTTTGCGCGCCGCGAAGTTCCACTCGATTATCCGGCTGAAAACGGGTGGTTCGTTCCTTCCGGAGTGACGGACAAGGACCGCATCATTGTGGGCGGAGCGCAGACGATTCTTTCCACCGAACTGAGCAGCGGAGGTTTCTTGAGCGGCGAGCGGGAGTAAGGGAAATGCTCAAACGCATCGTTGAACTCTCTTTGCGCTTTCGCGGCGTGGTTATCGCGCTGGCGTGCTTGCTGGTCGGTTACGGGATTTTTGTCGCAACGCACGCGAAGCTTGATGTCTTCCCCGAGTTTGTTCAACCCCAGGTCACCGTCCAGGCCGAAGCGCCGGGGCTGGCGCCTGAG
>QHPA01000109.1:10048-11036 GCA_003218935.1 Verrucomicrobiota bacterium | reverse complement strand
ATTGTGATTCAGCAGCGGGGTGATGTTGACGACTTTGGTTATCTGCTGCGTGACCAACCTGGAGAAATAAGAGTTACGACCGATGCCTTCGCCTTTTTTGCCGAATTCCAGATCGCCCCACACGAGTTGGCCGATCAGGGCCATTGGATAATAGACTTTCTCGTCGTATCCCGCTTCCGCAGCGCCGGCGACACGAACGCCGTAGCGCTCGGCCAGGTCAAAAAATTTAGCCTGACGCAAGTCCGAGAGGTGTTTGTCCCATACGACGATCTGTTTGGGCGGCAGCCCGGCCGCCAGCAGGCTTTTGACGACGGCCTCCACCACCGCCGGGCGCGTGCCGCTGGTCGGGCCGGGCGCGGAGCAGACTTTCAGGCCGATCGTGTCCTGCGTGGAAATCAAACTGAGCCACGCGTCCTTGGGGGTGGCTCGGCCGGTCAGATTGGTCAGTCCGCGCTGAATCATGGGAGGGATCTTGTCCGGCTGTGGATTGAACGTGACGGTGGCGTTCGGCGCCTGCACCATCACCACTCGCGCGCGCCTGACGGGTCCGCGATTCGGCGCGTTGGTTTCCGCCGCGCTCTCCGATGACGGCTGCCACAGGCAAAAAGCGAGGCTCAAAACAATTGATGAAAACCGCGTCATGATAAGGCAGACTCTGTGCGTTTCTTGACTCGTCGGGCGACGAATGTTACCACCGTGCCTGATGGTGACCATCAAAAAGCCGGTCGCTCCGTTTTCGGCGTTGACTCTGGCGATTCTCGGCTTGGTCCTGTTCAACGGATGCGCCGAGCCTGGTCCAGGGGCGCTGCTGCAGGGTGAACGCCTCTTGCGCGAGGGCAATTACGTCCGGGCCATTCAGAAGCTGGAGCAGGCCGCGCGGATGCTGCCCCGGGACGCGCGAGCGTGGAATCATCTCGGTCTCGCCTACCACGGCGCGAAGCGGTCGGAAGACGCCGCCAAAGCCTACCAACAGGCGCTGGCGCTTGAC
>QHPA01000109.1:0-9999 GCA_003218935.1 Verrucomicrobiota bacterium | reverse complement strand
GCGCGCACCAGCTCGACGCGGCTGAAAAAAATTTTCGCCAGGCGGTCAAGCTCAACCCGCGTTCGGCTGAAGCGTGGAACGGCCTGGGCCTCGTGCAGACACAGCGTCGGCGTTACCAGGAGGCCTGCCAACAGTTTAACGCGGCGTTGCGCGCGCAACCGGAATACGCGCCCGCGCTGCTCAACGCCGCGATCGTTTCGCATCAATATTTGAATGGCCGCGCCCTCGCGCTGCAGAAGTATCAGGAATACCTCGCGTTCCAGCCGCAATCGCCGAACTCAGCCGGCGTCCGACAAATCGTCAATCAGCTTGAGCTTGAGCTTCGGCCCCCCGCCCGTCAGGTCCCCACGAATCCGCCGCCGCAAGCCGCCGCGCTCCCCCAGCCTGCGCCGGCGGCGCCGACAACCAACAAACCAACGCCCAACGCGAGCGCCAACAAATCGTTGGCTGCTTCATCAACGCAAGCAGCCGCAGCTCCGCCGCCGCGAACGAACCCCGTGACATCCGCGCCTCCGACGCGCGTGGTCGCCGCCACGTCACCACCGCCTGCCAAAAGCGAAAGCCCGCCCGCGCCGCCGCCGAAGGTCGAAGTCGTGCGCTTGACAGAAGAAGAACCTATCAGGCCCGCGCGCGACGCCGACTTGAATTCTGAGTCGCGTTCGCCGAGCACAACGTCGCGAAAGCCCGCCGTCACCAATGCTGCGCCGGACTCGACATCCACATCCGCCGGCGGCGAACCGACCAGGCAAAAAAATGGATTCACCTCGCGGCTGAACCCGCGAAACTGGTTTCGTCCTAAAGAGAAACCGGCTTCTCCGATCTCCTCCTCGGCCGACAGCAGCCGCTCTCTTGCGGGCGGCGAAGAGAACAAGGTCACCACCGTTGCCAGAGCTACCAGGCCCGCGGCGTCTGCGCGGAGCGTTATCGAGCGCTATAAGTATCGTTCGCCGGCGCTGCCGAAGTCCGGCAACCGCGCCGAAGCAGAACGGCTGCTCACTCAAGGCGTCCAGGCGCAGGAACGGAACCGATTGGGCGAAGCCATCGAGGCCTATCGCCAGGCGGCGAAGACCGACCCGACGTTCTTCGATGCGCAGTACAATCGCGGCGTGGCGGCCTACGAGGCAGGCGATTTGCCGCAATGCCTGCTCGCCTACGAATGCGCGCTGGCCATCAATCCGGTCTCGGTAAAGGCTCGCTTCAATTTCGCGGTGGCGTTGCAGAAGGCCAATTATCCGCGCGACGCCGCCGACGAACTGGAGAAACTGCTCGCCAACAATCCCTCCGAACCGCGCGCACACTTCGCTCTGGCCAATCTGTATGCGCAGCAACTGGACCAGCCGTCCAAAGCGCGCGACCATTACCTCCGACTGCTCGAGTTGGAACCGCAGCATCCGCAGGCGACCGCTGTCCGCTACTGGCTGGAGGCCAATCCGTAATCCGCTGTCAACATTGCGGCAGACTGTCCCAGGAATTGACACTACGCGGCTGCGCCGGCGCTCAAGCCGGTGGCTTTTCCGCCTGCCAAACTGGAGGCACGAAAGGCGCTATCTCTTTCTCTGGCGCACGATGCGCGTGGGCCGTCGTTCGCGCAATTTTTGGGGCTGGCAATCTGCCGCGAGTTCGCCTAGCCTGTTGACTGAATCAAAAGAGCATCCGGCTGATTTATGAACAACCTCGGTATTAATTGGTTTGACCTGTTCGTGCTCGTCATGCTGGTGGTCGGCATCTTCGTTGGCCGCAAACGCGGCATGTCGCTGGAGTTGCTCTCGGTGCTCCAGTGGTTGATGATTGTCTTCGTCGCCGCCATTGCCTGCGAACCATTCGGAAGAATGCTCGCCGACTTGTCCGGCCTCAGCCCCGTTTTGACTTACACTTCCGCGTATCTTCTGGCTGCGATTTTGATCAAGATCGTCTTTATCATGATCCGGCGCATGGCCGGTGAAAAACTCGTCGCCAGCGATGTGTTCGGCAATTTCGAATACTACCTCGGCATGACCGCCGGCTTGATCCGCTTCGCCTGCATCACTTTGTTTGTCATGGCGCTGCTGAACGCCAAACAGGTCAGCAAAGCCGAACTGGACGCCAAGCTCAAAGAGCAATTGGATTGGGCCGGCAGCATCTATATTCCTCCATTCGGTTCGATTCAGCGCGCCGTCTTCGAAGAGTCCATGACCGGCCGCGCGGTCAAACAATACCTGTCAGCGGAATTGATTAACGTTGATCCCGCCGCCGGCAAAGGAGTCGCTCATGAAGGCATCGGCCGGCGACGCGAGCGCGACGTCAACGAGGTCATGAGTCCGAAATAACCACCGGCGCCAGCCCGGTTTTCCCTCATGGCTGGACTTTTTTCTTCGTCAACCCTCGAACAAATCCGCGCCGCCAGCGACATCATCGATGTCATTGGCTCGTATCTTCCCCTCAAACGCGCCGGCGCAAACTTCGTCGCGCTCTGCCCGTTTCACAAAGAGAAAACGCCGAGCTTCAACGTCAATTCACATCGGCAGATCTTTCATTGCTTCGGCTGTCACGAGGGCGGCGACGTGTTCACGTTCGTCCAGGAATACGAGAACATCACCTTCCCCGAAGCCGTGCGGCGCCTGGCCGAACGGGCGCACTTGCCGTTGGAGTTTGAAAAAGACCCGGGACAGCAGAAGAACCGCTTTTTTAAGGAAACGTTGCTCCAAATTCACGAGCAAATCACGCAACGCTGGCAGGCCGCGCTCGCCAACGAGGCCGCCGGCCAGATCGCGCGCGACTATTTGAAGATGCGCGGCGTCTCAGATGAAGCCGTGAAATTGTTTCGCCTGGGCTACGCCCCCGACGCGTGGGACGACACGCTCAACTGGGCCAAAAACAAAGGCTACGAACTGCCTGTCGTTGAGCAGGCCGGCCTGGTTCTGCGCAAAGAGGGCAGTGACCATTACTACGACCGCTTCCGCGGGCGCCTGATGTTTCCGATCTGGGACGAGCAAGGGCGCGTCATCGGGTTCAGCGGACGCGTGCTTGGCGGCGACGAGAAGACCGCAAAGTATGTCAACTCGCCTGAAACCCCCATCTTCACCAAGGGCAGGGTTTTCTTCGGTCTCGACAAATCAAAACGCGCGCTGCTCGACGCTGGCTATGCCGTCGTGTGTGAAGGCCAACTCGATTTGATCGCCTGCTACATGGCCGGTATCCACAACGTCGTCGCGCCGCAAGGCACCGCGCTGACGGCTGAACACGCGCGCATTCTCAAACGCTACGTGGACGAAGTAGTGCTCTGCTTCGACTCGGACGCGGCTGGTCGCAATGCCGCGATCCGTGCGCTCGATGATTTGCTGGCGTCCGGCCTCGCCATTCGCGTTGCTACGGTGCCGACCCCGCATGACCCGGACAGTTTCATCAAGGAATCCGGCGGCGCAGCGTTCCAGCAATTGATCAGCGGCGCAGAAGGCTTCTTCGATTTTTATCTGAACCACCTGTGCGCCACCAACGATGTCGGTCAGGACAGAGGCCGCCTCGGCGTCGTGCGCGCGATGCGCGAAGCACTGCACAAAACCGGCAACGCCGTGCTCGCGGATACCTACGCACAGAAGACCGCGCAGCGACTCGGCGTCGCCGTCGATGCGGTCCGCGCGGAATTCAAAAAAGCCCGCTCGCCCCAAAAAGTTGAAGCGACCGCTGAGGCGCCCGCTGACGCCCAGGAACCGCAGGCGCGTCCTTCAGCACAGGAGTTCTGGCTGCTGAAATTGCTGCTGCTCGACGACGAATTGCCGGGCTGGGCCGTCGCGCGTCTGGATTTGAACTGGGTACAACACGCCGTCGTGCGCCGGATCATTTCCGCGCGGCTGGCAGCTCAGCCGAATGGCCGGTGGCCCTCGGCCACCACGCTCCTGACGGAGCTGGACGATGCGACGGCGCGCAGTCTCATTACCGAGGCCGTGTCCGAACAACGCGAGATTCCGAACCGCAGTCAACAACTCGCGGACACCATGAAGCGCCTGCGAGACCAGTTCGTTGACCGCCAACTCGCCCAGCTCGTTCAACGCATGAACCAGCCGGACGCGCCGGACTCAGACCGGATCGAACTGTTGAAACAGCAGCAGGCCCTGCGGCAACTCAAACAACAACCGTTGGTCGTGCGCCAGCCAAACCCGGCGTCGTGACCGCGGGCGTACTGCGCAGCATCCGGGAGCGGTTCCCATACTTCGACACGACCAGCGCCACGAAAGGCTTCAACCGCCGTACAAAACTCTGCTTCATCTGAAGCAAAGTTTTGTACCAGCAAATCATTCTGCTCCATGCACCGCAGGGGCAAATGCGCTTGCAGCAACCCGTCGTTACTTTAATATTCGCGCATGGCGACCGTGGTCACCCTGATCCTGGTTGGGGCCGCTCTGCTACTGCTGGAGACGGTGCTGCCAGGAATGATAGCGGGAATCGCGGGCTTCGGCTGCCTGGTCGCGGGCGTGGTGGCGGCCTACTTGAATTTCGATGTGCGCACGGCTAATCTTGTTTTCCTGGCGGTCGTCGTCGGCCTGACAGCCGGCACTTTGTGCTGGTTCAAATTTTTTCCGCAAAGCCGGTTTGCCAAACTCTTTATTTCACAACGAACGGTCGGCGACATCGGCACCGAAAAACCGGAGCTGCTCCACCAGAGCGGCACCGCGTTCACGTCGTTGCGTCCGTCGGGCACGGCGGTGATCAACGGCAAGCGCATCGACGTCGTGACGGAAGGTTCGTTCGTCGAACGCGGCTCGCCCATCAAGGTCGTCGAGGTGGAAGGCGCCCGAGTCGTGGTGCGCGCGGTTTAGCCCAAAGACAAGTTAACAACACTTTATGCAAAACAACCTGGCCCTGTTCGCAGAAATTCCGCACACCTTCCAGGTCATCGCCTGGGGCGTTCTGGGTGTGCTGTTGCTGATCGTCTTCGTTGTCCTGATCAATTTCTTCAGCATCTGGATTCGCGCCCTGTTCTCCGGCGCGCGCGTGACCTACACCGAACTGATCGCGCTGCGCTTGCGAAATGTCCCGGTCGGTGTGGTGGTTGACACGCGCATTACTGCCGTCAAATCGGGATTGGAAGTGACCATTGACGATCTTTCCACGCATTACCTGGCCGGGGGTAACATTGAAATGGTGGTGCTGTCGCTCATTGCGGCGAAAAAGGCCGGCATCCGCCTCGAGTTCGACCGCGCTTGCGCCATTGATCTGGCGACCAAAGGCACCGGCAAAACCGTCCTCGAAGCCGTGAAAACCTCCGTTAATCCGAAGGTCATCGACTGTCCAAATCCCGCCTCCGGCAAAGTCACCATTGACGGGGTGGCCAAGGACGGCATCGTCGTCAAGGCCAAGGCGCGTGTGACCGTGCGCACGCATTTGGAGCGTTTCGTTGGCGGCGCGACGGAAGAAACCATCATCGCCCGCGTCGGCGAAGGCATTGTGGCCACCATCGGCTCTGCCGGCAGTTACAAGGACGTGCTGGAACATCCCGACAGCATCTCGAAGACGGTGCTGGGCAAGGCGCTCGACAGTAACACGGCCTTTGAAATCCTGTCCATCGACATCGCCGACGTGAACGTGGGCGAGAACGTCGGCGCGAGGTTGCAAGCCGAACAGGCCGAAGCGAACAAACTCATCGCGCAGGCGCAGGCCGAAGTGCGCCGCGCCGCCGCCGTGGCCGTCGAACAGGAAATGTTGGCCCGCGTTCAGGAGATGCGCGCGCGCGTCGTCGAAGCTGAAGCGCAAATCCCGCTCGCCATGGCTGAGGCCTTCCGCAGCGGCAACCTCGGTGTGATGGATTTTTTCCGGATGAAAAACATTCAGGCGGACACGGGCATGCGCGAAAGCATCGCCGGCGCCGGGGGACCAGGCGGCGCCGGTGGCGCGGCCGGCTCGCAAACGAAAACTCCGGGCAATTGATCCGAAACAGCTCTTCAATGAACCGACGATGACTTCATGGATTCGGCCTTCTCCATTCTGACTCTGACGACGTCCTCGCCGGGCGAGCCGCTGCTCGGCGGCCTGGACGCGTTTTGGATACTGCTGCTGATTGTCCTGGGTTCAGCCATCAATGAGTGGCTGAAGAAAAAGAAGCAGACGGGCAAGAAGGATTCGTGGCCGACGGGATCGGGATCGGACTCGCAGCAGCCGCACGACCCGGCAACGCAGCAGATGCCGCGCCCTGCGTCGCCCCGGCCGAAGGCGACGAGCGATTGGGAGGAACAATTACGGCGATTGCTGGACGGCGAAATGCCGGTGGCCAAGCAGCCGCCGGTTGCGCCGCCGCCCATTCGGCCGGTTATCGTTCAGGAACCAAAACCTGCTCCGCCCCAAAGGCGTGTCGTTGCAGCCGCACGCGCCGCGAGCACGGCTCCATTGGCGTTGTCCGTACCTGGGACAGCGGAAGCGTCGAAGACGGTTGAAGTTCATCCTCAGGCGCTCAAGGAATCCGCGGCTGCTTATCAGCGCGCCAGTCACCTGCACGAGGGAGTGGCGGAACATTTGAAGCGGGTTGAGGAGATGACCGAGCATCATCCGGGTAAAGCTCCAACGGCGCACCGTCCCGGTTTTTCTACTGAGGCCGCCCAGACAATCACGCTGATCCGCAATCCGCGCACGGCGCGCAAAGCAATAATTGCGTCGCTGATTTTCGGCCCGCCCAAGGCGCTGGAAGGCGAATAATCTGGTTTACTTCGAGGGGGCTGTTTTATATTCGCTGCTTGGTGTGCCGACGTGGCGGAACTGGCAGACGCGCCAGACTCAAAATTCGCTTTTTGGCCTTTTCAGCGGGTCTCACAGCGTTTCATCAAAAGCGGTCTTAAGCCTTGATTCCATTGGTCGAAATGCAGTTTCTTCCCGTCAAATGCCGCTGCCGTTTCACAAAGCAATACTGTCGCAAAAAGTGTAGCAAAGCTCGCCGGGCGTATGGTTCCGCTTGCAGGCGGCTTGGCCGCGTGCTGGGCGCGCGGTTCCGCGCGGACGAGGAACGGCAGATTGCCGAGGCGGTTCGCGAGTCGGGCAAGGCTCGAGCCGAGTGGATTCGCGTTTCCGTCGCTGACCGTGTCCGCACTGCCGGGGGAAGGGGGGAAACGGCGCTGCGCGTTTGATTCCCTCGCCGTGAATGCGCGCCGCACTCTCTGGATCGCGCCCGATGCTGCGGCGCGAGCGAAAGGTAATTCTTTTTCGGGGCGAGCCACACAGCGAACACCCCGGCAGCCCCTTTTTGACGCCCGCCATTCGCTCTGACAGGGGCGTGAAACATTTGGGGATTCCGGCGAGAGCGCCCGCTCACCCGCAGGTTGGGATCTTGTTTGATTAAACGAACCGGCGGTCGTTGATCAGAGAGGGATTAGTTGATTAAGAACTGGTTGCGATTTATAGATCGGGCTAGAAGACTGGATTGAATCAACGAACCGGCCGCCGTATATTGGATGCAGGTTTGGTTGATTATGAACAAGTTGGGACTTTCCGATTCGGTCGAAAGGCTGGTTTCAATGAACGAACCGGCGGTTGTTGAATAAAATTGTACCGCGATATGACCCTTCCGAGCATTCTTGTAGTCGTCGCCACACTCGCCTTCCTCGTGTTGGAAAGGTTGTTTCCCGGCCGACCGTTGCCGCCGTCGAAGGGCTGGTACGTCCGAGTTCTTTTGGTCAATGGCGCCCAGCTGCTAATCACGCTGGCGACGGCAAGGCTCTGGATCGAGCTCTTTGGCGTATCGCTGTTTCACCTATCCGCCTGGAATATGCCGCTGGCGGAGGGTTTCGTGGGCTGGTTCATCGGGACGTTCTTCTTCTACTGGTGGCACGTCCTTCGACACAAGAAAGGCTGGTGGCTCGCATTCCACCAGATCCACCATTCGCCCTCGCGGATTGAAACACTCACCTCCTTTTACAAGCACCCTGTAGAGATCCTCAGCGACGCACTTCTAAGTGCGCTGGTTCTATACCCTTTACTAGGCTGCTCGATGATGGGTGCTTTTTGGTACAACTTTTTTGCGGCCACTGGCGAGTACTTCTACCACGCGAACGTACGCACTCCGAAATGGCTCCGCTATTTCATTCAAACGCCAGAGCTGCACTCAATCCATCATCAGTACGATGTCCACAACTATAATTTCGCCGACATTCCGCTGTGGTACCGAATGTTTGGAACGTACAAGGACACAACGGAGTTCGTTGAGCGCTGTGGTTTTCCCGTTGGGGCTGAAGAGAAGCTGGTGCAGATGCTCGCGTTCAAAGATGTTTACGACGCAGACGCGGTACAACAAGGCGCTCCAGGCGACGGTCCTCGCGCTGCACGCTCGGACCGCGCCTGAGCGCTGGCGTTGGACGACGACTCACCATGAATACGCCAACCACTGATCCGCTCCGTTACGCTGGTTTCTGGCCTCGCTTGGGCGCGCTGCTCCTTGATTTCTTGATCATGCTGCCGCTGGGCGCATTGGCGTTTTGGGGGACAGAGCACTATCGGTTGTTTGACCTTTACTACCTTGTTCCCGGCACTCTGCTTGGATTGTTTTACAGCGTCTATTTGGTTCAACGCTTTGGCGGTACGCCTGGTAAGCTGATTGTGGGAGTTCGCATCCGCAAAGTCAGCGGAGAGCCGGTTGGTTTTCGTGAGGCGTTCATTAGATATTTTCCAGAGTTCATTCTTGGCATGTTGATGTCTATTGCCATGCTCATTTCCGTGTTCCACATGAGCGACGCTGAATACCACACGCTGTCCTTCATGGATCGCGTCAAACGAATGGTGGAGCTTGCTCCTTCCTGGTATAAGCCCCTGCAGATTATCCAGAACATTTGGGTGTGGGGCGAGCTCATCGTCCTGCTTACGAATCGGAAGAGGCGAGCACTGCATGATTTCATCGCTGGGACCGTGGTCGTTCAGATGTCGTCCATCAAGGCGCTGCAGGCAACAGCCGCCGCGCCGGTCACTTGAGCGTTATGGAAACTCGAACATCATCCTTGCAGGTCACGCCCGCTTCCGGTGGCTGTGCCTGAGCTGGTTCGTTAGTGACTACTTCGCACCACGTGAACAAAAAGATTCCAAACAGTGTTGCGGCGATGATCGTCGTCGGCCTTTTGCTCGCGTTCGGGTGCTGGGCTTATTTCGGCGACACTTCGTTCCGACAGGAGCGACGCATGAAGTTGGCTCGTCAGCATCTGCTAGAGATCACGAACGCGGTGTATGCCAATCCAGAGTTTCGCGACGTGACCGTTGGCGTCGGGACAGGGGCCGGTGGTTGCTTTTTAGTCGTCGGCGCGGTCGAGACCGAAAAGAATCTGTCAGAGTTGCAGCGGATTATTGCCGCGCAGCAGCCACCCGTGACTGTTGTGTATCAGCTCAAAGTTTTGGAGAGGTATTCTGATGCTAAACCGTAGGCCTAACTTTTGCTGCAGCGAATGCACCGATCGCGTCTTGGTTACAATCCCGGAGCCCTCGGCGGCGCATCGCTGAGCGTTTTCGTTAGACAACATGGCACGTTCACCGACAAAGAAAAGGCTGTGGGCTGTGTTTAAAGCCACTATTCTGGGATCGGCGCTTGCTGATTCGCCCATCGTGTTACTCAACGTGCTGGACTATTTCGGAGTCGCACGTCACGGCACAGATCCGGGATACGGTCTTCTGTATAGCATTGCTATTATCTTGTCCATTCCCGCCGCGATGTTTAGCGACGAGCACGGATTGGCAAACCCATACGGTTGCAAATGGTGTGATTGGAGCGATAATTTTTGCAGCCGTCGCCGGTTTCTGGCAGTTCGTTATCAAGGCAGATTCACAAAAAAAGCCGGAGACACCATGACGTGGTCTAACGAGACGCTGGACCGAATGACGAGGAGCGCGATCAGCCGAGTGTTCCAATGCGAACGTTCTTGGCGCGCTCCTCGTCATCGGTCAGCTCGTTAGATGGCACTACGCGCTTGTGCAAATGACCGACCAACAAAGAGTCGAGCACAACAAGCTGTTTGAGGAGGCGTCAGCCCTCGTCAAGGACGAGATACCGCTGCACGACCG
>QHPA01000108.1 GCA_003218935.1 Verrucomicrobiota bacterium | reverse complement strand
GCGTCTGGAACCCATCTTATTCGAATTGACTACCCGCTCAGAAGGGCGCCGCTTGCAAAGGGCAAGGAGCTCCGCAAACGCCGCGCCGGTATTGGCGGGTTAATTATTTCTTTTCGGTTTCGCGTTTGGCCTCCCAGTCACGCGAATTGGTCTGGCCGTTCCGTTCAGTTTCGATTTTCCCCTTGATTGAATCGTCACTGATCTTGCCGTTGTACTTGGCGGTGATCTTGTTCCCACCGAACTCACGAATCACCGTGAAAGAGATTTCATCCCCCTTCAACTTGCCATCGGCAATGGCACTGTCGTTACTTTGCCCCCCGCGTCCAGGGGCGGACAGCGTTCCGGTCAGTTTATCTCCTTCGACCTTCAACTTGAGAGTGCTTTTCCGGTCGGGACCGCCATTTCGGCCAGGCGTGGTCCATGTCCAAGTACCGGTGGGATCAGCTTTTTTATCCTGGGCTTGCACCACTGCGCCGAGCGCAAGGATTGCGCAGGTAACGATTTGGGTGAGAGACGCTAAGGTATGTAGCGGACGTTTCATAGGCTGTTTTGGTTAGTTCATAGTTTGTCGTCTTCCAAGGTACGCATTTCGATAGGAAACGCTGAGACGACTTGGGTGAAGACGCTGGATGAAACGAAAAAGTTACAATCTGCAGGGTTGCGCTCATCCCGATGGGCAGGGACCCAACCCATAAATGAAAGAAGCAGGCTGCGCGGCAGCTTGGTGCTGGAGACGAAGCCCTTTGGGGTGTCTGGTTCAGCTGGCGCGAGATTTGCCGTAACCAGCGGAGCGAGGAGCTTCGCAATCAAGGCCGCAACGGTCGCTTCTGCGAACTTCGGAGCTGCGCCACGACCCGTACCGTACGCGGCGCGGCTTTTCAAATCTTTTTCAGCGAGTCCTTGAGTCGCTTCCAGGCTTCGTCGCGGGCCTTTTTGTTCGCTTCATTCTTGTCACCGGGGTCTTCACCGGCGCGCATGAAGCCGTGGCCGGCGCCGTCGTAGATTTTTGGCTCATACGTCTTGCCCGCCTTTTTCATTAGCTCTTCCGACCTTGGAATCGTCGAGTTCACGCGTTTGTCGTTTCCGCCGTAAAATCCATACACCGGACAGTTGATGCGGGCGATGTCCTCCGCCTTTTCCGGGCCGGTGCCGTAGAACGCGAATGCGGCTTTAATGTTCTTGTTGTTGGTCGCGAGACGAAATGTCTGGCCTCCGCCCCAGCAAAATCCGCCGACGGCCACCTTGCCGTTGCAGGCAGGCAAGCTCGCGACATAGTCCACCACGGCGTTCAAGTCGGCGGTGACCTGTTCCGCAGGCAGGGATGAGATGGCCTTGCGAATGGCGTCGCCACTGCCGAGTTCGACCGTGCCGCCCCCGCCGGGCGCAATGCCCGAGAGCAGGTCGGGCGCGATGGCGATGTAACCGGATTCAGCCAGTTGATCAGTCACGCCACGCACCCAATCGGAGAGACCGAATATTTCGTGAATCACGACCACGGCGGTGGCCTTGTCCTTCACCTCGGGATAGGCGATGAAGCAAGTCACTTCGCGGTCTCCGTGTTTAACCTTCACCCATTCTAAATGGCGGGGCGATTTTTCGAGTCGGACTTTCGCCCAATCCTGGGCCTGAGTAGTGACAGCGCTCACCAGGGCGGCGACAACGAACGTCGTCAATCGGTTCATGATCGATCCTTTCATTTGTTTTGGTTTGAGAAGTGCAAAGTCGCGTCAACGTGGCTGAGTGGGCAGCTTATCGCTGCGGCGACCGCACTATGATGCGGGCAGGGTTCTCATTTGATCGCTGCCGGGTCTTCAAGGTTAACGGTCCTGCGTGGATCGTAAGGCGGCGCGTCGAACGTAAGAAGGATGCGTGGTCGCTTTTGGCGGGAACATTGGATTGAAGATATTTTTCATCACGCTTCCGGGGTGAAGCCCATCACAATGTCGAACCTGGCGGCAAGCTCGCCGATGAGCGAACCTCTCATGGGCGCGAAGTCAATGGTCACCGTGGCGCGCGCCTTTGGATCCTCGATGCTCTTGTAGATACCGTCTTTCTCGTTCAGTGGCTCGCCTTTGATGTAGCACTGCGTTGTCCACTTCTCGCGGCCCTTCATTTTCAGCGCGAAATGAATGTGCGCCGTCCGACCCGGGTAAGCGACTGGCTTGATGGTGCGAAAGTAGTATTCACCCGTCGAGCCGGTCAGGAAGCGTCCGAAGCCCTGGAAATTCTTATCGCGGGCTGCATGAGTGTCTTTGCTGTGCAGATACACGCCGTTGTTGTCCACCTGCCAGATTTCCACGAGCGCGTTGCGAATCGGCTCGCCGCGCGCGTCCAGAATCCGTCCGCTGAGGTGGGTGATGTCGCCAAAGGCCGGCGTGATGCCATCATTGACGATGATGAGATCGTTATCGGTGTCGAGCGGCAGGTGGTCGGGATAGAACGGCCCTTCCGTCTGGCGCGGCGTGCCCACGAGTTCATCAGCGAAGAGTCCGGGAACGGTGAAAAGCGCGGCTCCGAGACTTAACCTGCGGATGAAGCGCCGACGATTCTGGAACAGGGTTTGTGAGTTCATGTTGAGATCAAACAGTATTTGTGACTGACCGGCACGCTTTTTTAACGGACAAAAACCGTCGAACGAGAATTGCCACCCGCCAGCATGAAACGCAGAACTCAGGACAGCTTCTTCTTTGCGTCTTCGGGCACGTCCACCTTCGTCGAGCCGACATCTTTGATCTCGACGGTGGTGGTCCGGTCCACATCCCGGTCGTTGCCGTTAAACGATAATTTCCCCTGCACGTTGAATTGGATTTTGGAGAGCGCTCCATCTTTGACCCAGAATTTGACGGAGCCTTTGGCACCGCTGACCTCGGGTGCGTTTCCGCCGCGCGGTGGTCCGAACGTGAGCAGCGACTTCGCGCCTTCTTCGGTCAAATCGCCGGAGTAAACGCCGTCTGCCGACTTGAGGTCTTTGACTTTGCCGGAGAGGTCTTCGGCCTGCGCCGCCGGGACCTTGAAGTTTCGCAACATGCGGGCGATGAACCTCCCTGGATTGGGCTGGCCACCTCCGTCATCTGCCGCCGCCTCCTCCAGGGACTTCCACCCTTCGTCAGGGGTCTTGATGACGCCTTTGTCGCCCTTCATTACGGCTTCTGTGGTATTGTCACGAAAGGACATTGACAGGACAGTATAACCACCCTTCTCCATTTTGCCTTCGCTGGGGCCGGGACGGAAATTGCCGCCGGTTTCGACGGTTGTTTTCCAACTATAGTTGTCTTTCTCGGCGAGCTTTCTGGCTGCGCTCTTGACTTCATCTCTCGAATCCGCCGCGAGCAGCGATCCCGCCAGCACGACCATTGTGCTTAACAGAACTTTTCTTTTCATGGGAACCTTTGCTTTGGACTTGTCTGGTTTTCGTTGATAACTCAAATGTGGATACAAATGGATTTGGTTCGCGCGACTCGTTCACTTCTCCGCGATGCAATAAAGATATTCATGGCCCCGCAGAAACAGTTCCCTGTCCACCACGGCCGGCGACGCATCGAATTTCTCATCCAGCCGGTTCGTCGCCAGCTTTTCCAGTTGGTCGGACTGCTTGATGACAACGGTCACGCCGTTGCGGCCGACGAGATAAACGCGGCCACTCGCGCCGACTGGCGAGGCAAATACGCCCTGCAACTCCTCAATTCGTTCGGCGTCGATCAGGGCGTGGCCGGTCTTGACATCAAAGCAGGAGAGTATCCCGTTATTATTCGCGTAGAAGTAGAGATTGTTGCCGTAGAGCAGGGGCGACGGCACGTAGGGCGTGCTTTTGTTATAGCTCCATGCGATGGCGTCTGTGCCGGTGAGATCCCCTGTGCGACCAAGGCGAATTGCGAGCAACGCGTTGCCACGAAATCCGCTCGTCGCGTAAACCGTCCCGTCCCTCGCGACAGGACTCGGAATCGCATTCGGCCTCAACCCTGCGCATTCCCAAATCAACTTTCCAGAAGCCAGGTCGTAGCAGCGAATTTTGCGCGTGGCGGCGGTGACAACTTGCGTTTGGCCTCCATGCTGCACGATGAGTGGCGTCGCCCAGGAAGTCTCCTCATCGCGCGGTTGTCGCCAGAGTTCCTTACCCGTCTCCTTGTCCAGAGCCACGATGAAGTCATCTCCCTCATGATCCCAGTTGATGACGATAGTGCTGCCGAACAGGGCCGGCGAACTGCCTTCGCCGAAGGACATCTTGGTCTGCATCCGGCCAAAGTCTTTTTCCCACTCCAAGTTTCCCTGCCGGTCGTAGCAGTGCAGGCCGCGCGAGCCGAAATAGGCGAAGACGTGCTTGCCATCCGTCACGGGCGAGGCGGAAACGAAGCTGCCGTCGTTGGCGCGATGTCCTTCGTGAGGCACCTCTTCGCGAGCGACTTTCTGCCAGAGCATTTTTCCAGTCTGCCGGTCAAGGCAAAGCAGAACGAACTGATAAAACTCGCTCGGCTTCTCCGGACGCATCATGCCGCCGCCGCGGGGGCGCCCCTTCGGATTTTCCGCCTGCGCATCTGCAGCGACCGGTGGCGACTGAGACTTTTCAGCAGGCGGTTTAACCTTTTTGCCTGTCGCAATCGCTGTTTGGAGAAAGACCAGGTTTTCCCAAACGATGGGTGAGGCCGAGCCGCTACCGGGAATTCTCACCTTCCACTTCACGTTGTTTGTCTCGCTCCAGATGAGCGGTGGGTTCCCGTGCGGAGCGACACCGTTGGCAAACGGCCCACGCCATTGCGGCCAGTTCTGGTCCGTGGAGGTCGAAGCTGAGCGCGCGACCAAAGGGCCGAGCGATAGAATTGTAAGCGCCGCACGATACGCACGCATCAGGAGCGGGCAAGGTTGGGTCTTCACGGTTCAGGGCTACGCCGACAAAGCGATGGCGATGAAGGGGTCACACGTTCTCCGCAAGACAGCGCATGTACCAATTGGTATCATTTCTATGTTATCTCTATCTTATCCGCGGGTCTGGACGTTCACGGTTGGAGTCGAACGTCCAAAACTTTCGCCGTTTGGAACTCAGCGCTGGCTTCCACATTACCACTGCGAGACCCGTTCTCGGTGTCGTTTAACAGGCACTCGCTATTCCTTCGTGTGGCCGGGCCTTGAAACCGAGCGTCTGTGCTAAAGACCAGCGGGAGAGTAATCGGGTTACAGGCTCATACGGATTTTGTTCTGAAGCGCTCCCGCGGCAAGATTTTTGTGAGAAATGGACTTGGTCAATCTTTAGCTTCCGTTGTAGCTTGTACGATGAACGTTGCCGGATTGTGCTGACGCGTGCAAGACCTGCGCAGGACAGCTCCTGCGCCGCGCAAATTCTGCGCGCTTTGTCACCGTATTATTGGGAAATCGCGTCTTGCGTCGGCTGGCACGTTGCTTGCGTCAGCTTCGCGGTGCAGCACGCGGACCGCGCAACAGCGCGTCTCTGTATTTGATAATTCAACCACAACACTCTGAAACAATAGGAACTATGAAGACATTGAATCGTTTGGTAACCGTTGCTGGTGTCGTATTGGCAACGTTCTTTGGGGCCGCGCACCTGGCAGCGCAAAACCAGCAACAGCCACGACCAGGCAGAGGAAACTTCGATCCCGCGCAGTTCCGTCAAAACATGTTGGACGATGCCCGTGGGCGGCTGGAGGTCACGAGCGACGACGAATGGAAGGTCATTCAGCCTCTGATCGAGAAAGTCATGGACGCGCGGCGTGAGGTCGGTTTCGGTGGCGGGTTCGGCCGGGGTCCTCGTCGTGGCGGAGGGAACAATAACAATGACGCGCAAGGCAGCGGAAACAACCAGGGTGGCGGACGTGGTTTCCGCGGGGGCGGGCCTGGTCCGGAAGCGGAGGATTTGCAAAAGGCCATCGACGCGAATGCATCGAAGGATGAACTAAAGGCGAAGCTTGCGAAATTCCGCGAAGCCCGCAAAGAAAAAGAGGCCAAGCTGGCCAGCGCGCAGGAAGAACTCAAGAAAGTTCTTTCCGTCAAACAGGAAGCGGCCGCAGTTCTGATAGGGCTGTTGCAGTAGAACTTCTCAGCGAGAATGCAACTGAAACCGACGAACCAAGTTCATGAGTGAGATGGAAAATCAGGCGTCGGCTCTGAAGCAGTTGCTCGACCGAATGGTGGAAGCCAAGCAACTGTCCTCCGCGGACGCGGAGACCCTGGCACGACAGTGTCGCCAGGGTTCGGAGACGCCTCTGAAATCAGAGGAAAGTGTCCTCCGGTGGTTTGCGAAGGAATATGACCTGGCCTACACGGCGTTGGAGGAGATCGAGCCGGATCGCCAGATTCTCTCTTTGTTTCCTGCGCGCGTCCTGCTCAAGGAGCAGTTGCTTCCGCTAAGACGAACAAACGGCGCCGTCGAAGTTGCGACGAGCCGGCTCTTCGCGACCCAGGGGCTGGACGCGCTCAAAACCATGACGGGCTTGCGGCTCAAGCCCGTCCTTGCTCCCGCCGAGGCCATTGAGCGCGAAATGAAGAAGAGGCTCGGCGTCGGCGCGGACACCATCGACACGCTGGACGAGGAAGCCCCATTTCAAGTCGTTGATGAAAACAAGGAAGACACGAATCTGGACAGCGCGGCCGAAGACGCGTCGATCATCCGGTTCGTCAACCAGGTGTTGAAAGACGCCATCGAGCTTCGCGCCTCGGACATCCATCTCGAACCGTTCGAGGATGAACTGCGCATTCGCTATCGCATCGACGGCGTGTTGCAGGAGGTTCCCGTCCCCGCGCAAGTGAAGCGGTTTCAGCCGGCCATCGTTTCACGCGTAAAAATTCTGAGCCATCTCAACATCGC
>QHPA01000107.1:9063-13956 GCA_003218935.1 Verrucomicrobiota bacterium | reverse complement strand
GATGGGTGTGAAGGTGCCGGTGTGGCGCGCGGAAACCTACTTCAGTTTCGTCACCAAATTCATGCTGGGCATGGGACTGGGCTTCGAGCTACCCGTCGTGCTGCTGGCGCTCGTGAAGATGGGCATTCTCGATTATCAGAAACTGTCTGCCATGCGCCGTTACATGGTTGTCATCAACCTGATTCTTGGCGCGCTGTTGACGACGCCGGAAGTATTCACCCAGGTGGTGATGGCCTTAGTACTCCAAATGCTTTATGAAATCAGCGTTTGGATCGCGTGGTACTGGGAGCGCAGGGAGAAGAAGAAGGAGGCCCAGGCCGGCGTGTCCGACGATTAATTGGTCTTTGAGTCCGTGTGCCTGTTCGTTGCGTCGCTGGACGCGGCCGGTGGACAGCGCAGCGCGCCGTCCCAACCTGAATCATGGAGGCTGTATCAGGATGTGGCCATCCCGGCCCTGGTAAAACGCGCTTTACAAGCTCGCGTGCTGAGCTAACCTAGCATCAACAAGACAACGATCTATGCGCAACTCAATCACCTTTTTGGCGACGGCGACGGTTCTGGCCCTTTTTGCAAGCGGCTGTGCCAGTACGGATCAGGGGTTTTCCTTCGAACAAAAGTTCGGACGCGGGCTCCGAAACGTCACAGAATTTGTGCGCTGCGGGGAGATCCGCCGTTCGATGGAGCAGACCGCCCTGCTTGACGGCCCGGACATGGCGTACACCACCGGGTTCATTCGCGGCTTCAACAGGAGCCTGGCGCGGACCGGCATCGGTATTTATGAAATGGTCACTGCGCCGTTCCCGCCCTACGATCCCGTGTTCACCGACTACCTGACGGTCAACCCGGTTTTTCCGGAAAGTTACAAGCCGCATTTGCTGGCTGATCCGACGTTCGGTCCTGACACCGCACTTGGATTCAGCGGCGGCGATATTGCCCCGATCTTCCCGGGCAGCCGTTTCCGTATTTTCGACAACTGATCCGTCCGACTTCAAGGGCGCCGACATTTCGATGTTGGCGCCTTTTTTTTGATGACGCTGACCAGACAATCGGCCTGCAAGGTCAATCTGCTGCTCAACATCCTGGGCAAACGCCCCGACGGTTTTCACGAGTTGGAGAGCGTGATGCAACCGGTGTCTTTGTGCGATGAGCTCGAATTCAAACGAGGGGGTAAAGAAATCAGACTGACCTGCAGCGATCCGGCGTTGCCCGCGGACTCGACGAACCTGGTCCATCGTGCGGCCGCTGGCTTTTTGCGGACGGCGCGAATTACCGAGGGTGTGAGCATTCATCTGGAGAAACGGATTCCACTGGCCGCGGGGCTCGGCGGCGGCAGCGGTGACGCGGCCAACACGTTGGCGGGTTTGAACCAGCTTTTCGGCCAAACGTTGACGGCCAGTCAACTCAACGAGATTGCGCAGGCGCTCGGTTCGGACGTTCCGTTTTTTCTTCAGGACAGGCCGGCATTGGCCACCGGCCGGGGCGAAAAGATTGTGCCGCTCGATAATTTTCCGGCGTTGCGGGGCGTTTTCGTCCTGCTGATTCATCCCGGTTTTGGAATCTCCACGGCGTGGGCTTATCAGACTCTGACGAAATACCCGGAAGCGCTGAACGGGCGAGCCGGTCGCGCACGAAAACTCATTTCCCTGTTGCAGACTGCGGACCTGGCGGCCGCGGCGCAGGAATTCTACAATTCTCTGGAAGCACCCGTGCTGAACAAATATCCGCTCCTGGCGCTGTTCCAGGAGGTTCTGAAGGCCAACGAAGCTGCGGCGACACTGATGTCCGGGAGCGGCTCGACGACGTTTGCGCTCGTGAAAGGCCAAAACACCGCTGAACAGTTGCGGGAAAAATTCAAGGCGAAGTTCGGGGAAGATTACTGGACGGCGGTCGTGGCACTGTGACGGACGGACAGAAGGAAGTTTGCTTCCTGCCTCAGCAGCCCGCCTCCTGTAGCCGGGTTTCGGGAGTCGATTTTATCCTCCAGTCTCGGCTGCCGGAAGCCAGGTCTCGATTTCCTGGTACACGCTCGAAGCGGTCTGGTGTGCTTGCGTGGCCAGGCCGACGATTTCCTTGAGTTCCAGCCGCGAATAGTCCGTCGTGATAAGCCCGGTTGCTTCCAGGATCTGTTTCAAGGGACGCAGCAATCCGCCGAGTGAACCGGACCTGGTCGCTGCTTGTGGTTCGACTGACTCGGTTCGCACCGGATCGTCTGGCGTTTGTCGTCTTCCTAGACATTCGTCAATCGTTGTGGCGAGCCTCGTGGGCGAGAATGGTTTTGCCAGAAAAGCGTCAGCCCCCTTTTCGCTGGTGTGGGGAGCGAGCTCCATGATCGCGAAACCCGACATCAAAACGAATGGGATTGAAGCGATCTTCGGGTCGCGGCGGACGGCATACAGGACAAGGTTGCCTCCTACGCCTTGCAACTCGACATCGCAGAGGATCAGGTTCGGCTCCTCGGTTCGGGCGATCTGAACGCCCTGCGCGCCGGTGGAGGCTTGCAGAACTTCAAATCCTTGCTCCTCAAGCGTCGCCACTAAAGTAGCCCGGAAACTCTGGTCGTCTTCGATAACCAATATCTTGTTCATATCCATGCCACTCTTAGAGTTGACATGGCGTTGTTATAGCAAGAGACTTGCCGTCTTCGCCCCCTGGACGGAGCCGCAACTACTTGAAAACGAGGTCTCCAACGCGCCATCGGCGTGGATTCGCGCGGGTTGCCAGGATCAAGCAAATGGTTCACGCGGTTGAAAAGGAGGGTGATATCGCGCGTTTTCAAGCCCGCCAGTGGCTGCACCGGGCGGGGAGTATCAGTGCCTCGCAGCGAGACCATGTTCGGATTTTGAAATAGGACACGCAATCTACGTCACGAGTATGAAATTTCCGGGTTAAGCGGAAGGTGTGGACAAGGCTGGCCGCTCTCCGGGCCGGGCGCATTTTCCCGCCACCCGAGAATCCTGCCTTGGATGCGCGATTGACCACCATTTTGCAGCACGAAGTCTCGGGACCTGATTTCCGCAGGTTGCTCTATCTATGCCGGTCGCGGGGCAGTGTCTCAATTTGGATCTGGTGCGAGCGCTACTGCCGAAGCGCACAGCGGTGCAACAGCACCGCTGCCACCAAATCTGGACGGCAACAGTCGCGGCATCCCCTTGCATCTCGCCGCCGTTTCGGCTAAAAGTCAGCCGGTTGCCAGGAGGAATGATTCAGTGTCATTTTCTGCGGGTTTGGCAGGTTTACTGTCCGATGGTGTAACGGTAGCACAGAGGTCTTTGGAGCCTTTAGTCGTGGTTCGAATCCACGTCGGACAGCCAATTGAGGATCGGCGGCAGACCGTCGGCTGCATTTTTGTGATGCTTTCTTTTGACTCTCCCAGGCCATTGACCTAGTTTACGCGATGTCGCAAGGATGCGTGGATCACGAAGGATTTGAGACCGTTGATGCCGTATGTCTGCTCAATCAATGAGTCCGCTCTTGCGGATTCTTCATCTGGAAGACAATCCCACCGACGCGGAACTGGTGCGGGGGATGCTGGAAGCCGCAGGCGTGGATTGCGCCATCCGGCGCGTGGAGACACGGGAGGCATTTCAATCGGCGCTGGAGCGGGAGCAGTTTGATCTGGTTATCTCGGACTTCACGCTTCCCTCCTTTGATGGGCTGTCGGCCTTGACCATCTGCCGCCACAAGAAACCTGAACTGCCGTTCATTTTTGTCTCCGGCACCATTGGCGAAGACGCGGCGGTGGAATCGCTCAAACGCGGGGCCACCGATTATGTAATCAAAGATCGGTTGTCCAGGCTGGCGACGTCGGTGGAACGGGCCGTGCAGGAGGCGCAGTCGCAGGCCGAGCGACTACAGGCCGATGAAAAAATTCGTGAACAAGCAGCCCTGCTCGACAAGGCCCGCGATGCCATTTGTGTCATGGATATGGAGTTCACTATTCTCTACTGGAATCGGGGGGCGGAGCGATTGTACGGTTGGAGCGTCGAGGAAGCCGTGGGCCAGAGCGCCCACGATTTGCTCTTTCGTGGAAACGTGTCTCTCCTTTTGGAAACGGTGAAACAGCTAATCCGACAAAACGAGTGGCAAGGGGAATTGCACAAGAACAGCAAGGATGGCCGGGAAAACGTTGTCGAGAGCCGTTGGACACTCCTGCGGGATGCGCTGGGGCGGCCCAAGTCGATTCTGCTGATTGACAGCGACATCACCGAGAAGAAGCAGATCGAGGCGCAGTTGTTTCGCACGCAGCGAGTGCAGAGCATCGGAGCGGTGGCAGGCGGGATTGCCCACGACCTGAATAACATGCTGGCTCCGATTCTCATGGTGACGGAGTTGTTGCGTGATGAGTTGGCCAGCGAGCAGAGCCGCAAGATGCTGGACACGGCCAAAGCCAGCGCTCAGCGGGGTGCGGAGATGGTGAAACAGATTCTGGCCTTCGCTCGCGGCGCTGGCGGCGAACCGAAAACCATTCAACTCAAACATCTGGTCAATGAGATGGTGCGATTGATAGGAGACACCTTCCCGCGCTCAATCCAGGTCGAGAGCAGAGTGGACAAAGAACTGTATCCGATTTTAGGAGACGCCGCGCAATTCAATCAGGTCCTGTTGAATCTCTGTGTCAATGCGCGCGATGCCATGCCCGGCGGCGGCAGGTTGCAGGTTGGCGCGGACAATGCCGTTTTGGAGGGTAAACGGACGCCGATGTTTCCGGAGCCGGTGTCAGGAAAGTTTGTGGTGCTGAGCGTCGTGGATACCGGTTGTGGCATCCCACCGGAGCTGGCGGGAAGAATTTTTGAGCCGTTTTTCACCACCAAGGAACCGGGCAAAGGGACGGGGTTGGGGCTGTCCACGGTTCTCACTATCGTGAAGGCCCACCACGGATTTGTGGAAGTGGTC
>QHPA01000107.1:0-9041 GCA_003218935.1 Verrucomicrobiota bacterium | reverse complement strand
GGTGCCGGTGATGCAAATGGGCCGGGGTGAAATCATTCTCCTGGTGGATGACGAAGCGGCGGTACTCGAAATCACCAAGACGACCCTGGAAGCCTTCAACTATCGGGTCATCACGGCCAAAGACGGAGCCGAGGCGCTGATCCTTTACCAGCAGCGTGTCGGGGAAATCGACGTGGTTATTACGGACATGGAGATGCCTGTCATGGACGGAGAAGCGTTGGTCAGGGAAATACGAAAGACCGCACCCGATGCGAAGGTAGTTTGCATTAGTGGGCTGGAAGCGGAAGCCAAAGGGATGGACATGTCCCGCTTGAAACCGCAAGCGTTTTTGACCAAACCCTACTCAACGGAAACACTCCTGACCGCCCTTCATCAAGTTGTGACGCTCCAATAACACTGTTGAATGTACTGATACCGCAGGCCGAGAACGGGGCAGGGACCGCAGTGCGGAATGCACAACGGAGCTGAGGTTTCCGGCGCCAATGCTGCCTTTTTGGAGCTTTTGGTCCGTTCGGTTCCAGGTCGCAGAGTCCAGAGTCAATTCACCGCCACCCCCCCGGAGCCCATACCCAGCCATGGCGCCGATGCACCCAATGGCCCCTCACCCACACCGCGCGAGCGTGGGGACGAACGAGCCAACGTCCTGGCTCCCAAACCCAACGTCCATGCCAGACCCAGTATCCTTCAACCCAGGCGTATCCCGGCCCGGGCGCCGGCGGGACAACCTCAGCCTGTGGCTGCGGCGGCGCTTCGGTGACGACGACTTCGCGCGGACGTTCCCGCACAACCAGGCAGCCGTTGATCAACAAAAAGCCAACACTCACCAACAGCATCGGCAACCAGTTTTTTAATTTCATAAGAATTTCGAGCGCGCCGAGATTGCCCCGCTACAACCGCGCCTTGTTCCCGCCGGACCATTTTCCGCAATAGGAGGTTACAGGCGCGGTCAATCTTCCGAGAACAAATATTCCAGATCATCCTTCGACAGGCTCCGGGCAAACCCTTCCTCGCCCAGGACGTCGCTTATGGTTTGCGCCTTGCGTTGCTGCAATTCCCAGATTTTCTCTTCGACCGTCCCTGGCGCGATGAGCCGATAGGCGTTGACGGTGCGGGTCTGGCCGATTCGATGCGAGCGGTCAACCGCCTGCGCTTCGACGGCCGGGTTCCACCAGGGATCGTAAAGCACCACATAACTTGCAGTGGTCAGGTTCAACCCCGTGCCGGCCGCGCGAAGACTGAGCAGGAACACGGCGGCGTTTGAATCGTTCTGAAACGCGTTCACCACTTCCTGCCGGGCTTTGGTTTCACCCGTCAAAATGTGGGTTGGGATCTGGCGTTGCCGGCATTCTTTCTCGAGGATCTGCAGCATCTGAACAAATTGGCTGAAGACGAGGACCTTTTGTCCTTCGTCCAGCAACGGCTCCAGGAGTTCGAACAATGTTTCAGTCTTGCCGGACGCCGAATCGTTGCCGACGAGGTCCGGGTGGCAGCAAATCTGGCGCAGACGCGTGAGAGCCGCGAGGACGTGCATTTTGCTTTTGGCGACGCCCTTTTCGGCCATCGTTTGCATGACCTTCTCGCGGCTGCGACGCAGTTCGGCGAGGTACAGTTTACGCTGCGATTCACCGAGTTCGCAATCGCGCCGCTCCTCGATGCGGTCGGGCAAATCCTGCGCGACCTGCCGTTTAAGCCGTCGCAGCATGAGCGGCCGAAGTCTTGCGGCCAGCCGTCGGCGCGCGATTTTTTGTCCCCAGGCCGCGTCTTCGCCGCCACGAGGTTCGTAAATCTCGTTGAAATGGTTTTGCGAACCGAGGTAGCCCGGCTGAATGAAGTCCACGATACTCCAAAGGTCGAGCAAACGGTTTTCCAGCGGCGTGCCGGTCAGTGCGAGGCGCTGGTCCGCGCGAAGCTGTTTCACTGATTGCGTCACTTGTGCCGAAGGATTTTTGATGAACTGCGCTTCGTCGAGGATGATGGCGCGGAACTCGAATTTCTGCAGCGCTTCCAGGTCCCGCCGCAGCAGGGCGTAGTTGGTGACGATCAAATCGTGCTGTGGAATCTGTTTCCGCAAATTGTGACGCGCAGCCCCGCTTTCCAGAACGAGCACTTTGAGGTGCGGGGTGAACCGGTTCGATTCACGTCGCCAGTTGTGCAGCACTGATGCCGGGCAAATCACCAGTGCCGGCTTCGGCTTTCTTGCGTTCTGCCCGCGCAACCACGCCAGCCAGGACAGCGTCTGTAATGTTTTGCCCAGACCCATGTCGTCGGCCAGAATGCCGCCCAGCTTCAAGCCGGTGAGATGGCAAAGAAAATCGAAACCGGCCTTTTGATACGGGCGCAGTTCGGCTTTGACCGAATCCGGCAACGAGGTGTGGTCGACTCCGTCGAAATCCGCGATCCGCTGGCGCAGCTTCGCCGCCTGCTGGTCGCCGAAACGCTGCAAAGAGGTGTCGTCGAGTTGCGCGGCGTGGAGCAGCGCCACTTTCTGCGGCGCTGTGCTGAGGCCGTCGAGACCAAGGTCGGCCATCGTTTCGTGCGCGGCTTGCACGGCGGTGGCGTCCAATTGAATCCAGCCGGTATCCGGCAGTTTCACAAATCGTCCTGTGGCGGTCTGCAGACGGTGCAAATCCGCTGAAGTCAGTTTCATTCCTTCCTGCTCCCATTCTGCGGAAACCGAAAGCCAGTCAATGCCGCTGCCATGAACAGTCAGTTTGGGACGCAGTTGCCGCGGCGAAAGGAACAATCGTTGAAATGCGGTATTCCCTAGATATTCGGCGGCGGGCCGGTCTGGCCACGCAACGGCGAGCGTGTTCAAAAAGCTTTCGTTCGCGTCCCCAACCCAAAGCCCCGGCTCCGGCGTGAACCAATCGAGTCGTCGCAGCCATTGCACGGCCGGTTCGAGTCGCGGATCATCGAGGATTTCGGGCTTCTCCGCCTGGCGCTTGACGCTGCCTGTCAACTGCCACTCGTGACCGTTCCACTGCCAGACGGTTTGGTCGCGTTCGCTTTCGGCGAGCAGGCGGAGCCGGACGCTGTCATCGCTCAATTCAAAAATGAACCGTGGAACGGCGGTGTGCGCCACGCAAAGCTGTTCCCAGTCGGCTCCTTTGCTCGACCCGTTTTTGCGCAGGTGCGTCAGCAGGCGGTGGCTCAATTTTTTGACGGGCAGCGACGGTCTCTGCGCCCAGTGCATCAGCAAATCGTGCGGCGGTGGATCCCGCAAAATGTAAAAAGTATGGCCAAGAAGCGCCAGGGAAGGCGGCCCGGCAAAGAATTGCGCCCGATCAAGCGAGTGATATTTGCCGTCGAGCAGTTTCAGACGGTGAGTGAACACGAGTTCTGAATCTGCGGTTTCGAGATGGGGCGCCAGCTCAGCGAGTTCGCCATGAAACGCCAGCTTTGCGCCGTCGGAATTCAGTTCCAGGCGCGCGTGGTTTCCCCAGCGCGCCAGCCATTGCAGCAGTTCGCTGCCGGTCAAAAACAGAGGCTCGCCATTCACTTTCCGTCCGTCGTAGATCTCGGCCAGCCATTGGATGAATTGCCAGTCTTCCGGAGGAAAGAGCTCTTGTTCGTGAGCGGACCGCGCCGTCAGCTCGACGATTTCGCCCAGCGACTTGTTCTTTTCGCCGGTGCGCGAACGCGACAGCGCAAACTGGACCCCGAGTCCATGCAAGTGGAGCTGGCTTTCGAGCGGCCGGACCTCACATTGGACCCGCAGACCCGCGCGTGGCGCGTCCAGGTGCGCGTGCACTGGTGGCAGCAGCCAGTTTTCCAATTGCTGAACAAATTTCTGTTCCTGCTCGGCCTGTTCGATTTCAGCAAAGCGTTCGAGATTGGCGTGCGGCAGCAATTCAGTGGGCAGCGGACGATTCGCGCGCAGGAAGAGCAGGGCGGTCTCCTCCAGCCGCGCCTTGCCCTGGGTCCCCATCAGGCGCGGCCACCAGTTCTCGCCGGCAAAATCCTTGCGCGAGAGGGAGAGCCGCTCGAAGTAATCCTCCAACAACAGCCAGGCCCGCTGTGGATCGGTGCAGTTGGCAAAGTTTTGCAGCCGTTCAGTGCGTTCGGCGACAGCGGCCTTGGAATCGGCGAGCTCGCGTCGCAGATCAGCAAAAGCGCCGTAGGTTTTTTCGAGCACGATGTTGTTGGCATCGTACTTGGTGGTGGTAACCGAACGCGGAGCGTGTCCGTTTTTGTGTGAGACTCGTGCCATGTGCCAAACTGCCCGATCAAGGCCTGTTATCTCGGCATAAAATGGGTATTGCGGTCAATCAGAAATCAACGTGCATCGGCAGTCGGTTGCGTCGGTTCAATCAGGCAAACGCCCCGACAACAAATGTTCCGGCGCGTCGCGGATTTAAACTTTTCCAATCCATTTGCGGTCTTCCCAAACCGCTTTCAACGAGGTCAGGTTGCGGCGGTCGCAGAGGTTCCTGGCGGCGGCGCTCAATCGACCCTTCTTCAAATTATTCCAGGCGTCGCTGGCGTTGACGGCGACGAATTGCAGCACACTCGGATCGCGGTAGCAGTCGATCATGCAACGCGTGCAGCCGTCGCGGATCCGTTTCGATTCGTTCCATTCATACACGTTGCACATCGGCGTCTCCCAAAAGTGGCAGCGGTAAAGGTTCAGCTTCCAATCCAGGTAAAAGTATTTGTGACCGCCCAGGCAGCCGAATTTCTCCGGCTCCTTCCGCAGATGACGTTGCATTTCGGTGAGCGACTCAGTCGGGTTCACGACCGGATAACCGCTCCGCTTTTTCATTTGTTTGATCTTCTCGAAAACCTGGATCAACTCATCCGTCTTGTAGTTGACGAGGTTTGAGTCGCTGAAGCTCAAGTAGCTCGAGGCGAGTGAGGTTAGCGGATAACTGAAAGTGCAACTCTTGAAACCCAGCTCGGTCAGAAATCCCGGCAGCCTTTCGTAGTCGTCGATCAACTTGCTGGCCGTGACGCTGGCCGTGGTCTGAATGCCGAGATCGTGGAAGACTTCGTTCGCGCGCTTGATTTTCCGGCACACCTCCGGCAGACCGCGGTTTTTTTCATGCCTTGCCACGTCGTGCGAGTCAATCGACATGATGACGCTGCTGAGCCCGTCGTGGGCGAGCGCCCGCATGTTCTCATCCGTCCAAAGCGAGCCGTTGGTGCAAATCATCGGATGAATGCCACGCTCGGCCGCGTAGCGCACCATCGCCCGGACTTCCTTGTGCACGAGCGGTTCGCCGCCCACAAACAGCAGATAGCCGATGTGATTTTTCACCGCGATGTCGATGACCTCCCGGGCTTCCACGAGCGTCACGCTGCGGCGCTGCTTCGGATCGAACCGGTCCACCGCGAATCCGCAGAAGTCGCACTTCGCGTTGCAGATATTCGTGATGGCGAACTGGAGATAGCCCGGACCGCCGTGCTGGAGCACCTCGCCGACCAGTTTGAAAACACTTTTCTTCGGCCGGGCGACGGGTCGGGAGAAATCCGCGGCAGGCCTGGTCGTTTCCGCAGCCGGCGGGTTGGCAGTCAAGGCGGCGATACTCATTCGATAATCAGCCCGTATGGTGACGGGAAAAATTGGATCGTGGCAATCATTTCTTTTCGTTTATAGGAGGATGCGGGGCGATTTGTCTGGCGCCCGGCGCGCAAGAATTTTAGTGCGTCAGGGGCGTGGCTGTGGCTTATTGTCAGGCAGATATGCCGGCCAAGACCACACCCGCACGTCAACCTGAAGCCGTGACTCAGTTCTCCGTATTCACGCCGAACCGCCTGGGTCGTTTGCACGATCTGGTCGGCACGCTCGCCGCGAACGGCGCGCATGTGCTCGCGCTGACCGTGCTGGATACCACCGACAGCGCGGTCATCCGGTTCGTCGTGGACGATCCTGAGCGGGCGCGGGGTCTGCTGATCCAGCACGGCTTTCCCTTTACCGAGAGTCAGTTGCTGGCCGTTGAGGTCAATTCCGCCACGGAGTTGAGCCGGCTCATGACGGCGTTTCTCGAAGCCGAACTCAACATCAACTATCTTTACTCCTTTATCCCTCATCCGCAGGGGAAATCCATTCTGGGCTTGAGCATGGAGGACAACGAAATGGCCGAACAGGTTTTGCAACGGCACCAGTTCCGGGTGCTCCGGCAAACCGACATTTCGCGCTGAAAGGCAGAAAGAAGTCTTGTTCCTTCCAGTCGGTTCGGATTCCCTGTCAAATCGTCACCGATGAAAAGAAGTTGGGCTTTGGCTTTGCCGGTTTTGTTCCACCTCCTTTGCGGCCGCCACCGAGTCGGCCGGCGGTTGGCGATTTGGAGCGTGGCGCTTTCCTGGGGCTTGGGCCTTGGAGCCTGGAGCTTCCGCGCTTGCGCCGCGGACCAGCCACAGTGGGGCCAGGCCTGGTCGCGCAACATGGTTTCGGATGAGAAGGGCCTGCCCGATTCCTTCGATCCTAAGACCGGCAGGAACGTCAAGTGGGTTGCCCGGCTCGGAACGGAAACGCATTCCACGCCCATCGCCGCGGGCGGCCACCTCTACGTCGGAACGAACAACGGCCAGCCGCGCGATCCGAAGCACCAGGGCGACCGCGGCGTTTTGATGTGCTTCGACGAGAAGACAGGAAAATTTCTCTGGCAACTCGTGGTGCCCAAGCGCGAGGAAGACCCTTATTTCGACTGGCCCAACACCGGAATATCCTCTCCGGTCACGGTGGAGGGTGACCACGTTTATCTCACGGACAATCGCGGCGAAGTGATGTGCCTGGACGCGCGCGGAATGGCCAACGGCAATGACGGGCCTTTTCGCGAGGAAAGCGCGCACATGACGCCGCCGAAAGGTTCAGGTTCACCTCCCAAACCTGTGGCCGGCGCGGAGATATTTCCTGAGCCATTGCGTCCACCCGCCGAAGGGAATTCGCTTCAAACAGGTCCACTCGACGCCGACATCATCTGGGTTTTCGATCTGGCCTCTGGCACAAACGCATCCGCGCGCCCGATGCGCCGAGTCTTGTCGTGCTCGATAAGAAGACGGGACGGCTTGTGGCCCGCGACTACGAACACATCGCTCCGGATATTTTTCACTGCACCTGGTCGTCGCCGTCGCTGGGCCAAGTGAATGGCTGGCCGCTGATTTTTTTCGCTGGCGGCAACGGCGTGATTTACGCATTTGAGGAATTATCGCACCCCTCACCGGGCCTCCGGCAACCCTCTCCCCTCGCTGAGGGGAGAGGCCAGGGTGAGGGGAGTGCTTTGGCGTCTGCCAACGCGTCCGCTGCGAGCGGTGTTCGGATGTTGAAAAAAGTATGGCAGTTTGACTTCGATCCCACCGCGCCGAAGGGAGACATTCACCAATACCTCAGCAACCGCCGCGAAGGCCCGAGCAACGTTTATGGCATGCCCGTCTTTTACGGCAATCGCGTCTATGTAGCGGGCGGTGGCGATAACTTTTGGGGCAAGAACGAGGCGTGGCTGAAGTGCATCGAAGCGACGACCCTCGCCCGGCCTGCCGGCCACCCTCTCCCATCCGATGGGAGAGGGGCCAGGGGTGAGGGTTTGGTGTGGTCTTATCCGCTGCAAAAGCATGTGATGTCCACGCCGGCGATTTACGACGGCCTGGTCTTCATCGCGGATTGCGGACGCGCGTTCCACTGTTTGGATGCAGAGACGGGCAAGCCGCACTGGACCGGGGAGATAAAGGGCGAAGCGTGGGCTTCGCCGATGGTGGCCGATGGCAAAGTTTACCTCGGCACACGGAGCGGCAGCTTTTACGTGTTCGCCGCGAGCAAGGAGAAAAAGATTCTCAGCACCGCCGAACTCGGCGACCCGATCAGCGCCACGGCGACGGCGGCGAACGGAGCCTTGTATATCGCCACAATGACGCGCCTTTACGCGGTGCAGAAAGGAGTGCATTGGGACGGAGACGGAAAATGAGAGTATCAAGTAATTTCCGAGAGGAGGTTGGTTTGAAACCGGGCTCACCGGCGCACTCCGGCGAAGCGGCGTAAAACGCCGCGCTCCGGAGCGCGGGCTTCAGCCCGCTTCCACGCGGATTTCGGAAACCACCTTTGGCAATCGCTATAGACACGCCGCTTCGATCAGAAAATAGTTTCCGTATGAAAAGCAGATCATCCTGTTGGCCATTGGACAACCTTCCAATGACCGCGCTCAGGTGGTTCGTAATGGTCGCATTTGCCTTGACGCCCGCGTGCTTCGCTGCCGGTCTGGACGTCAATCCTTACGCGAAATGGCCGAAAGGGCCGCCGTCCGATCCCGGATTCTTTCCGCTTGCCGTGTGGCTTCAAGCGCCGTCGAACGCGCAGAGCTATCGCGAAGCGGGCTTCAACACCTACGTTGCTCTGTGGAAGGGACCGACCGAAGAACAATTGGCTACGCTGAAGAAAGCCGGTATGCGCGTCATCTGCCACCAAAACGATTTCGCGCTTCGGCATCTGGATGATCCGGCGATCATCGGCTGGATGCACGGCGACGAACCCGACAACGCGCAGTCGCTCGGCAGCGGCAAGGGTTACGGCCCGCCGATTCTACCGGAGAAGATTGTCGCTGATTACAAACGAATCAAGGTCGCCGATCCGTCAAGGCCGGTATTGCTGAATCTCGGGCAGGGTGTCGCGTTCGACAATTACATCGGGCGCGGCGTGCGGCGTAATCATCCTGAAGATTACCCGGAATACGTGAAGGGCTGCGACATCGCGTCGTTCGACATTTATCCCGTCAACCAGATTCAAAAGGGCAGAACGCCCGAAAGATGTTAGCCCAGGGCAAAGCGAGTCCGCGAGCGAACGCCCTGGGTTAAATCGTCAAAAAATTCTCAAGCCCTGAAAGGGCGGCAGAAATCTCGCCAAGGATTCGCCGTCTCGGTATTCTCCCACCATGCGAATGGACGCAAATGGGCGCGAATGGCGGCCAGTGGCGGTCTTAGACATTCGGGAAACCTCCCGGCTATGCCGGGAAGACTCCCAGAGTTTGACAGCTCCGGGAGTCGCTTGAGAATCCGTGTTGTGAACCGCTCAAGGTCAACAACCGGAGACTCAAGAAATGAACGAATATGAA
>QHPA01000106.1 GCA_003218935.1 Verrucomicrobiota bacterium | reverse complement strand
AGGAACGCGCCCTCAAGCTGCTGGACGACCGCGCGACTGACTTTATTGTCCTGGCGAGGTTCATGAAAATTCTCTCGCCGAACTTTGTCTGGCGCTACAAAAACAAAATCATCAACATACACCCGTCGCTGCTGCCCAGTTTTCCGGGGCCGCAGGCCTACCGTCAGGCTTACGAGCAAGGGGTGAAAATCATCGGCGTCACTTCGCATTTCGTGACGATGCGCCTGGACGAAGGTCCGATCATCGCCCAGGGAAGCTTTAACGTCCGGCCGGGCTGGACCTTGAAGAACATCATCGCCGCCGGGCAGAAACTCGAAGCCCGCGTGCTGATCAAGGCCGTGAAACTTTACCTGACTGAGCGGCTCGACGTCTATTGGGGAATCGTAAAGCAAGTGTAGCCTTCGGCTCAGGCGAACGGCTTTTTCCAAATCGGCACGACGCGTTTGAGTTCGTCGATCAGCCATTGGCAGGCGGCGAAGGCCTCGCCGCGATGCGGGGCGACCACTTCCACCCAAAGCGACGGTTCGTTCACCCGCACGACGCCGATGCGATGCACCAGGCGCACCGATTCAATCGGCCAACTCTTTTCCATCTCGTCGAACAACAGCTTGAATTGATGCTCGACCATGCGGTGAAATGCCTCGTATTCGATGGCCTTGATGGTCCTCTCTTCCTCCGTTCGGCGAACAACGCCGAGGAAGCGGACGACGGCGCCCATGTCGTCGGAGATTTTGCGCTTCGTCAGGAGCGCGGCTTCATCAATCGGCTCAAGGGTGATGGTTAATTGCCGTTTCACAACTACGTGGCCCGTGAAACTTGGCGCAAGGAGGGCGTTTGCGCGCAAATCGTAAATCGCAAATCGTAAATCATGAATCCCATCATCCGCCTTGCACCGGCGGGAAGAGCGATACTTCATCGCCTTCTTTCAGCAAGTAGCCGCGCCCTTGATAATCCACGCCGACCGCGACGAGCGTCGAGTTCTGCATCGCACCCAGTTCAGGAAAGCGCGCCATTAATTGCTTCAGCAAATCAGCGATCGTGCTGCCCGGCGGCAACGTTTCGGTCGTTTCCGCGGAACCGCTCAGGTCTTTATAATACGAATAAAAATGGACGGCAATTTTCATATCAGCCGATTTGGTAATACTGCGGACGCAACACGCCGACAAATGGCAAGTTCCGATGGCGCTCGGCAAAATCAAGCCCGTAGCCGACCACAAACAGGTCCGGAATGCTGAAACCAACGTAGTCTGCGCGGACCCTTTCCACGCGCCGGGCTTTCTTTTCCAGCAACACGCAGACCTTGACGCGGCGGGGCTTTAGCTCGCGCAGTTTGGCCAGCACGCGTTTGAGCGTTGTGCCGGTGTCGAGGATGTCGTCCACCAACAGCACATCGCGCCCGCGCACGTCCAGGCGGAGTTCCTTGGTGAAAATCAACTCACGCGATTCGGCGCCTTCGCCATAGCTGGACACGCCGATGAAATCCAGGCGCATGGGCAGCGGGAGATGTCGGAGCAGATCCGCCAGAAACATCACCGTGCCGTTCAACAGCGAGACGACCACGAGATCGCGCCCGGCGAAGTCGCGCTCAATCTGGCGGGCCAGGTCCCGCACCCGCCGGGCAAGCTGCGCTTGCGTGATGAGCTTGCGCTCGATTTCCTGTCGCCACCTGGACAGTTTCCTCATTTCAGTGTTCGTTGAGGATCTTCTGCCTCGGGTTCGCGTAATTGATGAGGCTTTTCCATGCGTCAACGATTTCGAGAGTTGGACGCGGAAGCAAGCCGGAAAGTCGGAGCGCAGTCCGCTCTCGGGTGTTGGTTGAGTTAAAGCAGACAACCGCGGGCAGCTGGCTGGCTCCCCTGGGCAACAACCAACTTTGAACTTTGAACTTTAAACTTTGAACTCTATAACAACGCCATGTTACCGATTCTGCTGGAGCGCGGCGGGCTGATGACGTGGCTGTTGCTGATCATGAGTGCGGTGGTCATGGTGGTATTCGTCGAGCGCCTGCTGCATTATCATCGCGCGCAAATCAATTCCGCCGAGTTCCTCAACGGCGTGCGCAATGTGCTCAAGCGTGATAACGTCGTGGAGGCGCTTTCGATCTGCGACGCGACTCCGGGGCCGGTGGCTCGGCTCGTTAAGACCGCCATCCTGAATCGCGACCGGGGCAGGGAAGGAGTTCGTGACTCGCTGGAGGAAGCCGGCCTTCTCGAAGTGCCGCGGCTGGAGGACAAGTTGAATCTGTTGGCCACCATCGCGCAGATTGCGCCGCTGATGGGGTTGCTTGGCACGGTGATGGGTTTTCTGAAAATTTTCCTTAAGCTGCAGCAGGAGGGGCCGTTCGCCACGCCCAATCTGCTCGCAGGGGGCATCTGGGAATCGCTGATTTGCATGGCGGCGGGCCTGGCCGTGGCGATTCCCACTTACGCCGGCTACAATTATCTTGTCAATCGCGTCAACAGCATCGTGCTTGACATGGAGAAGGCCTCGACCGAAATCCTGCACATTATCGCGGACACGACGCATCAAAACAGCCAATGAAATTCCCGCGCCATGCCAGGATTTTTTGTGGGCAGCTCGACGCCTCGCCCTTTGTCGGCGTCTTGTTTCTGGTCGCGATCTTTCTGTTGCTGAATTCGTCGCTGGTCTTCTTGCCGGGCGTGCCCATCGACTTGCCGGAAGCGGCCGATTTGTCCGGTGTCACCGGCCGGCCGATCGCGGTGGCGGTGGATCGCAACGGCCGGTTTTACTTCCGCAATCAGCTCATCAATACCAACGAACTGCAGCTCGAGCTGCACAAAGCCGTGCGCGAAAGCAAAGAACCGCCGCCCCTGGTGCTGATGGTCGATAAAAGCGTGCCGTATGACACCATCATGAACGTGCTCGCCGGACTGGCGCGCGAAGCGGGAGTGAGGAAGGCCTGGCTGGTTGCCCGTCCCTTGATGGCACCGACGCGGACGAATGCGGCCCGATGAATGCCCCCGCGTCAGTTCCGCTGCCCTGGTCGCGCGGCCGCTGGTCGGGCGCGGTCTTGCTCCTGACGCTCGCGCAAGTGGGATTGATTTTCTGGCTTTCCGAGCGCAAACCGATCGTCCCGCTCCGGCCCGATTCAACCACCACGGTTCAACTCGTCGCCGAAGCGCCACCGGGCAGCGCCATCGCCGAATTGCTGAACATCGATGACCCGACGCTCGTGGCGTTGCCCGACCCGCGCGGCTTTTCCGGTCCGGCCTGGATCACAGCGCCGCCGCTGCAACACCAATCGCGAGACTGGACTGAGCCCACGCGCTCGCTGGCTCCGCCGGTGGCCGAACTGGGCGCGACCTTCGCGGAATTCGTTCGTACCAACGTCGTCGGTCCCGGTTTGCTCGCCGATAAACCGGCGCCGAGGCTGAGCGAAGTGGGATTTTCGCCGGTGCCCATGCCGGCAACATCAACGTTCCGGATCGAGGGCGATCTGGCCAAACGCGAATTGCTCACGCCACTGGAAGTCTTGTCGATTCCTCACACGAACATCCTGACCAACACGGTGGTGCAGGTATGCGTTGACCGGCTGGGTTTTGTGTTTTCGCCGGTCCAGCTTTCCGGCAGCGGTTCCGAAACGGCGGATGAACGCGCGCTCGACCTGGCAAAATCGATGCGCTTCAAACCCGTCGTGGGTACCGACCGGGCTTTGCCGCGTAACGCGTTGGAGCTGACGTGGGGCACAATTATTTTCCGATGGGTCACGCTCGAAATGCCCGCAAGCAACAGCCCGGCCGCCAGACCTCCGCCATGACCCCTGACAAACTGTTTTTCCTCTACGTGTTCATCCTCCTTGCGGCGCTGGGTGGCGTGGCTGTTTATTACGAGCTTCGCCGCAAACGGTTCGAACCAACCCCCAGTGAGGACAACATTTTCCGCTGCGAGAAATGCGCGTTCGTTTACACCGACGACGCGGATGTGGATCGCTCGCGCTGTCCGCAATGCGGAACCACAAACAAGGTATTCAAGTTCTGATGGAATGAGGGAGGAGTGGCGTGCTGTGCAATGGAGTCTCCAGTGACGGCGCACTCCGCTGTGTTCAGCTTCCCGTCTTGACTTCGACCACGTCGTGCGGCGCGGCCTCGCGCATGCCGGCGGGGCTGACGCGGATGTAACGGGCCTTCTCGCGGAGTTGGGCCAGATTTGCCGCGCCGAGGTAGCCCATGCCGGACTGGATCCCGCCGATCAACTGGGTCAGGACCAGATCAAGCGACGGGGATACTTCCTTGAGCGCTTCGACGCCTTCAGGCGCGAGCTTTTGCGTGTTGTCGGTCAAGTGACCGTAACGCGCCGCCGAACCGGCCTTCATGGCAGCACCGCTCCCCATGCCGCGATATTGTTTGTACAATTTGCCGCCAATCTCCATCATCTGTCCGGGCGCTTCAGGACAACCCGCGAACAAGCCGCCGCAAATGACCGCGTG
Organism: Verrucomicrobiota bacterium; assembly: GCA_003218935.1. Classification (GTDB taxonomy): domain Bacteria; phylum Verrucomicrobiota; class Verrucomicrobiia; order Limisphaerales; family AV2; genus AV2. The sequence goes on along the minus strand of QHPA01000106.1, from coordinate 3,126 downwards.
CGCCAGCGTGAGTGCCTTGACGATGTCGCCGGACTTGGTGATGCCGCCGTCGGCGATGATCGTCACTCCTTTCTGTTCCGCCGCGCGCGAACAGACGTGAAGCGCGGTGAGTTGTGGAATACCGACCCCGGCGACGATGCGTGTGGTGCAGATGGAACCCGGTCCCTGGCCAATCTTGATGGCGTGGGCGCCGCAATCAGCCAGATACTCAACGCCCGCTGCGCTGGTCACGTTGCCGGCGATGAGGGGCAGACGTGGCAGCGCGTCGCGCAGCATTTTGACGGTTTCACCCACGCCCTTGCTGTATCCGTGGGCGGTGGAGACGGCGACAACGTCCACACCGCGTTCCGCGAGAGCTTGTACATGTGTCAGGATACGCTCACGATCGAGGTCGCCGAACGCGTTGCGCGTGGCCGACACGGCGGCGCCGCAGAGGAGTCGGAAACGCGAGTCACGCGCTGGTTTAAACTGTGCGCTGCGTTCCTGCGTGATGCGCTCCACGTCGCTCATCGTGAACAGGCCGCGCAAACGATCTTCTTCATCCACCACGAGCAATTTGTGGATGCCAGGGTGGTCGGTAAAGAATTTGTCGGCGCGAGCGACCGGGTTAGTGCCCAGTTCCTGTTGTTTGATGGCGTGAACCTGGTTCCGCGGCGTGAGCGCCTCGGCCACTTTGCGTTTCGAGTAACGCGGCTTCACGACGTGGCCCGAAAGCAGACCGACCAATCTACCGTCGGCGTCCACGACCGGAAACGTGCCGAAAGCGAATTTCCGTTTTTCGATCATTTCCAGCACTTCGCCGATGAGTTGCTCAGGCGCGACTTTGATCGGGTCCTGGATCAATCCGTGCACGTGGTTCTTCACCCGGCTCAACTCGGAGAGCTGCTGTTTCTCCGGCATGTTGTAGTGGATGAGGCCCAACCCGCCGTTGAGCGCCATCGCGATGGCCATGCGCGCCTCGGTCACCGTGTCCATGTCCGCCGAAATGACCGGAATGTTGAGGTTCAGCCCTTCCGCCAGCTGGACATCAAGCTGGGTGTCGCGCGGGAGGATCTCGGAATAAAGCGTGGCCAATGTGATGTCATCGTAAGTGAGGGCCAGGCTGCGATGCGCCGTGAAAAACGCGGCGGCCGGCAGGTAGAACTCGGCGTCGATAGGGTTGAACTCTTGCTTGACTGCCATGTCGGATAATGTCGGTCCCGGCTTTTTGTGGCAAGAATAAGTTAGGAATAAGTTAGGACACTGCCGAATGGCTCGAAGCCCATTAACTATGTCCGGTTTTTGCGTTCGGCGCACATTATATTTATGAACGAAGATGGATAAGCTCGAACAGAGAGCAGCAACGCCGATGGAGGACATTCAGATTCGTGCGATTTTCTCCAACAGCGCCGTCGTCGATTTGCCCGGCACAAATCCGATCGTGACAATTCTCCCCCCCAAGCCTGCCACGACGTCGCGCTCTTCTTTCGGCAACTGCTCCACGCTGAAATCGCCGCCTTTGACATAGACGTCCGGTTGTGCGAGCGAGAGGAAATGCGTCGCACGCAGTTCGGGAAAGATGCAAACGGCACCGACCGCCTCGAGTGCCGCCAGCACGGCGGCCCGGTCGTTTTCGGGATTGAGCGGACGTCCTTTGCCCTTGAGCTGGCGCGCCGAGGCGTCGCTGTTCAATCCCACCAGCAACACGTCTGCCTGTTGCCGCGCCGCTTCGAGGTAAGTCACGTGGCCGACGTGCAGGATGTCGAAACAGCCGTTGGTTACGATCAGCTTCTTTCCTTGCGCGCGCAGTGCGCTTCGCCAGGCGGGGAGGGCGTCGAGCGAGAGGATTTTGTCCCGAAAGCTCATGCGCCGAATAGTGGGCGAGGTTTTCCCGGCTTGGCAACGAACAAATCAAGGAATTGGGAAGCCGCAGCGACCCGATCGAAGTTGCGTTCCGCCCCGCTCCGCGTTTGGAGACTAGGCTTGTCTTTTGGCGTTCCTCGCCTAAACTGACGGTATGAAAAAAGATGTTGTGCCTGTCGAGATCCGGGGGATCCTGCCCGCCAACAGCGGTTGCGCGATTTTTGTCGGCAATGACGAGAAGGTCTTCGTCATCCAGGTCGAGCACAACATGGGCGCGGTCATCGGCATGTTCCTGCGTGACACCCCCAAGGAACGGCCGTTGACGCACGACCTGATCGCCAGCATTTTTGGCGGGTTCAACATCACCGCCGAACGCGTTGTCATCACCGAGTTGAAAAACTCGACTTACTTTGCGCGCCTGATTTTGCAGCAGCAGAACGAGCTCGGTCGCAAAATCGTCGAGATCGACGCCCGCCCCAGTGATTGCATCGCCTTGGCGACCGCCCTGAAGAAGCCCATCTACGTTTCCTCTTCGCTATTCGAGCAGGTGGAAGACATGTCCGAAGTGCTCGAACGCATCAACGAAAACGGCGGCGAAGCCGAGGCCTGATGCCAGGACCCGCCGCCAGGTCGTTATCCCCGGTCGCGACGCCGCTGTGAACAACAGCGGCGAAGCGCTGAAGGCGCTCCGCAAAATTCGCGAAGCGCTGCAAACGCTCCCGTTTTTTGGCAGCAGCAAAGTTGTCTGGTTCCAAAACTGCAATTTTCTCGGCGACGAACGCGCCGCGAGCGCGCAGGCGGTGACCGAATCGCTGGCTGATTTGGCGCAGGAATTGAAGGAGTTTTCTTGGGAAAACGTGCGTCTTCTCGTCAGCGCCGGCAAGGTGGACAAGCGAAAGACGTTTTACAAGACACTCGAAAAAATCGGCACGGTTGAAAACCATGGGGGCCTTTCGATTGACGACCGCGATTGGGTCAGCCAGGCGGAAGCTGCCGCCCTTCGTCAACTCCACTCGCTCGGCAAGAAGATTTCCGGCGAGGCGCTGTCCGAGCTCGTCGCGAGCATCGGCCCGAACGTCCGGCAATTGAACAACGAGGTCGAAAAGCTCGCGCTGTATGTCGGCGACCGCGCCGAGATCGAGGTCAGCGACGTGACGGCCGCGGTCACGCGCAACAAGCAGGCGCGCGCCTTCGCGCTGGGCGACGCCCTCGGCGATCGTGACCTGCCGCGAGTGCTCCGTTGTCTCGACGAAGAGCTTTGGGAGATGAAATTCGACAGCCGGA
>QHPA01000105.1 GCA_003218935.1 Verrucomicrobiota bacterium | reverse complement strand
GGCGAGAGATCGATGATTTCCTGAAACTGCCGTTGAGCGTTGCGCGTCATCGCGGTCAGTTCCAGCGACTGTTCGACCACGTCGCGGATGACTTCGACTTTTGCGCGGAGGTAAGGCTCGTGCGATTCGTAGTGCGCAACCCGAAACCGGCGCAAGCCCTCAACCAGCACCCGCACGGTGTTGTCCGGGAATTTCAACATCTTCAGAACGCGCACTGCGCAACCGTGGTGCCACAAATCGACGGGGGTGGGATTCTCTACCTCCGGCTTCTTTTGTAGTACGAGCCCGATGAAACGGTCGCCCGCTACGACGTCGTCAATCAATCGAATGCTCGCCGCCGATTCGACCAGCAGCGGCGCGACCATGCCGGGGAAAATCACAATATCAGACAGGCCGAGGATGGGCAAAACTTCCGGAAGCGACTTGCCGCCCGAGCGCGTGATGACGGTGTCCGAGCCGCTGGGAGCGCCAAGGATGCTGATGAATTCAGTGTCCGGTGAGGTCATTTTATAGCCGCTCTCATGGTTAGATGTCGGAGCCGGCCAAAAAGTTCAGCAAAAGTTTAACTCTCGCCGGTGGGAATGGAAACTGAAATCGATTTTTGAGATGATGGGGCCAGTTCAGGCACGTCGATGCGGAGAAAACCATTTTGATAGGCAGCCTTGGCCTGGCTTAAATCGTAGCCCGACGGCAGCTCAATGACACTTTCAAACGCGCCGTAATTTATTTCCATGACCAGAAACGTGCATTTGGGAGCGCGACAACCATCCGGACGATGCCCGCTGATTTTCAACCGGTTGCTCTCAACCGTCAACTCCAAATCCTCTTTCCGCATGCCGGCCAGCTCAACTTTGATCACCAGACCGCCCTCGGTCACGTAAACGTCGGTATTGGGGACCCAAAAGGTCTCGGAGGAATCCAGACTGCTGCTTTGCGGTCGCTTAACGTAATGTAAGGATGTAGAGGCTTTATTCAGGGCCATGATCGGGAAAAAATATATCAACAATCGAAGTTACGCAAGGCGCAGCTCATTGGGATTTCAGGATGATTTGCGGGCGCTCGCCCTTGCGCGCATGGAAAACGATCGAGCGTTGCGGAGCGGCCTGGCTGGGCGAAGAGCAGCCGCAATGGGTGTCCCGTTCAAATCTGAACTGGCGACGGCGAAACCGTGTCCAGAGGAAAACCCCGGCGGTCGCGGCGACAATCAAGAGCGAGACGGCCTGCTGCCAGTCCATGCCCGCAACATAGTCCAAGGCGGCAGGTTCGCAACAAAGATTATTACCGTGTCGGTTGATTCCAGCTCGCTCCGTTAAAGCAGCCCTGTTTGGCTCGATCCATTTCCGGCAGTGTTCATCGCCGCATCCGCCGCGTTACCGACGCCGAATGCGCCCTTGGCAACCACATTTTTACTGCTCCCGCCGCCCTCGAAGAACCACCCGGTGAATTTTCCGGCCATTGGGCAATCCACTGCTTCTTGCGCCCTGACTCCATCAACCCTCGGCGCAACCCTAGGCAATCTCTACGTTCAACTTATTTTCCTTCGCTTCTTCGCTTCTCGATTCAAAACGCGCTCCGGATGTGAATAAACGTTGAACGATGCGCCGCGCAAAAAACCAACCAGTGTCTGCCCGCTCGCGCGCGCGAATTCCACCGCCAGACTCGACGGCGCCGAGACTGCGCAGACAATCGGAATCCGGGCCGCCAACGCCTTTTGCATGATTTCAAACGACGCCCGCCCGCTCACCATCAGCACCTGCCGGTCAAACGGCAGGTGGTTCCGCAGAAATCCGTTGCCAACGACCTTGTCCACCGCGTTGTGCCGCCCGACATCTTCACGCAAGACGACCAGCTTTCCGTCCTCGTCAAAAATCCCCGCCGCGTGCAAACCGCCGGTTTGCTCGAACGTTTTCTGAGCTGAGCGCAGCCGCTTTGGCAAAGCGAGCAACGTCCGCGCTGAAACGGCGGCCTGCGGTTCCACCGGCGGAAAATGCCGGTGCACCGCTTCAATCGACGCCTTGCCGCACAAGCCGCAGCTCGACGATGCAAAAACGTGTCGCGTGAGTTGCTCAAAGTTCACGTCCACTGCCGGCGAAAGAAAAACGTTCAGCGTGTTCTGGTAGTTCGTCGTTTCGCCACGTCGGCAATGCGCGATTTCGACGACATCACTCCGCTGTCGAATCAGTCCTTCCGACAACAAAAACCCGGCGGCAAGTTCATCGTCACGCCCTGGTGTCCGCATCGTTACAGCGATGCTGCGCCCGCGTACGCGGATTTCCAGCGGCTCCTCCACGGCCAACGCGTCGCGACGCCGCGCCGGCCGAGTGCCGGGTCTCCAGCTCACGATCTGTTGGATCTCTATCGTCAAGCAATGTCAGTGGGCGGAGCTTAACCTTCCTCCCTGCATAGTAGAGAACAAATGCGCCCAAATCGCAATGCTCGGCAGCCGGAGGAGAGGTAAAACGCCAAAGATTGGATTCATCTTCGCCTGCTAAGTGTCCGCCAGCTTCTCTACCCTCACTCGCGCGTTGTAATCCGGAACACCGCCACTTGGATCGGTCACACCGCGGCGGATGATGACGTTGCCTTCGGGCCAATGAATTTGCAGGTTGCCGCGAGCAATCTGCGCAAGAAAGACGCGGCCCGAGAAACTGCCCAGGTCGTTCTTCAAAATCACACGATCATTGCGGACGACGTGAAGGCTCGCGGCGTCTTCGGGATTCATCAGCACAGCGTCGCGCGGTGCCCCGTTGAGCGGGTCGATCTCGGCATAAACGAGCGTATTGAATTGTTTGCCGCGGCGGGTGGAAACGGAAAATTCGCGCTGCGAGGGTGTGGCTACATCTCCTGAACCCGGCCCTCGCTCCCCTCCCGGCGAGGCCATGGGGTTGGGTAACGGCACGGGGCGGAAATGGGCTTTGCCGTCGGGCGTTGGGAATTTCCAGTTCGCGCACAGATGCGGGCCGCCGTATTGAAAGGCGTCACCGGTGTCGTGCAGGCTTTGAATGCCGTCGTAGGATGGAATCACACGGGCAATTTCTTCGCGCATTTTCCAGCCGGTCTCGCAACCGAGCAAATGCGCGCGTTCGGGATGAACGGCGGCAGCAAGTTCACGCAGAATTTTCCACTCCGCTTTCGTTTCGCCGATGTGGCGGGGAATTTCGGGGCTGAACATGACGCGCCGCTCGGTGCTCGTCTCGGTGCCGCCGTCATCCTGTTCATAACGCGTCTTGGCCGGAAGCAGGATCACCTCCTCAATCGGCTCGATGAACATCTATCGGCACCTTGGCCAGCGCCTGACGGACGTAATCCGGCTCCGGCAACGTGCGGAGAAAATTTCCCCCCAGACAATAGAGCAGATCGAGTTCGCCGCACGCGCACGCGTCGATCATTTGCGGCGCGGTGAGGCCCACCCAGTCCGGCACGGGAAACCCGTAGAGGGTGGAGAGCGCGGCGGCGTTTTGTGCGTTGATCGGTTTGCCGTCGGGGAAAACCGTCGCGTAAGCGCCCATCTCGGCGCCGCCTTGCACGGAGGAGTGCCCACGAATCGGCATCAGACCGCACTTATCGCGGCCGACATAACCTTTAGTGAGGCCGAGATTCAAAATCATTTGCACCGCGTCCCCGCCAAAGGCGTGTTGCGTGATGCCCATGCTCCACACGAGCACGGCGGTTTTGGCGTCGCGAATCAGTTCGGCGAATTCCTGCATGGCCGCGCGCTCGAGGCCGCATCGCCCCTCCAGTTCCGCGAATTTCAGATTTGAAATTTGAGATTTGAGTTCGTCCAGGCCAACGGTGTGATTGCCAATAAAGTTTTCGTCAACCCACCCGTTCGCGATGAGAATCTTCAAAACGCCGTACAGGAAGGCGATGTCGCCGCCTTGCGAAACGGGGAACCAGTAATCCGCGATGTCCGTGCCGAATAGCGCGCTGCTCAACGTGGAGGGCACCCAATAACGCTTCATGCCTGGTTCAAGATAGGGGTTCACGAGCGCGACTTTGGCTCCGAGCCTTTTCGCTTGATGCAGATACTTCGTTGTGACCGGCTGGTCGTTCGCCGGGTTTGCGCCGAAGAAAACAATCAGATCCGTGCCCCACCAATCCTTGTAACTGCATGTCGTCGCGGCGACCCCGACGGCATGTTTCATCGCCGCCGTGCTCGGCGCGTGGCAAAGGCGGGCGGCGTTATCAACGTTGTTGCTGCCTAGGAAACGCGCGACTTTCTGCGCCATGTAATAAACCTCGTTCGTCACGCCGCGTGAAGTGACGAACATCGCCCAACGCTTGGGATCAGTGGCGCGGATTTTTTTGGCGATGCGTTGATATGCCTCATCCCACGGGATGCGACGGAAACCCTTTGCGCCCTTTTCGCGCAGCATCGGATACGGCAAGCGCCCTGACTCGCGCAACCGGGCGTTGTCGAGCGATGCCAATCTGGAAACATCTTCCAGCGACCGCACGTCCAGCTCCGGCATCGTATTCAGCCGGAGCAGATTCAACCGCGTCATACAGAGGTGAACGCCTTTGACGGTCCAGTCATGGAAACCGGCGACGCCGAGAGCGCACCCATCACAAACTCCCCGACTCAAAACTTTCCAGGCGTAACCGAGGTTATCCCGGTTTTTCCACGTCACTTCGGCCATGTCCCGGAAATGTTTCGGCTTTACCTGCCCCAAACCGAACGGCACGGCGGCTTTCAAACGCTCTTTCCAGTCCTTTTGGATTTTGTGGGACAACATTGAGTTCAGACTTTGCCGGCGAGTTGCGCGGCTACTTCTTCCGTCCTTTCCCGCCGCGGCCTCTGAAGGTCAGTTCCGCGACGCCCGACTTGTCGAGTTCACCGAGGCCGATCTTCACCATCTTCGAATATTGTTTGAACGTGGCTGCCGCCAGCGGGAGGTCGAGCTTCCTCTCTTTCGCCAGGCTCAGCGCGATACCCGAATCCTTGGCTGCGTGGGCTGCGGAGAAAAAGCAGGAATGCTCGCGGTTCTGCATGTCCTCGCCGTCGGTCTGGAGCACGCGCGAAGCCGCCCCGGTCTGCGAGAAAACCTCCATGAGCATCTTGAGGTCAAGACCAAGCGCCGCGCCGAGGCCGAGTCCTTCCGCCAGGCCAGCAGTGTTGATGTTCATGACCATGTTGACCAGCGCTTTGACTTGCGCCGCTTTGCCGGTCGGACCGAGGTAACGAAGAAGCTGGCCTTCATTGCTCAGCTTCGTCAGAATCGATTTCACCCTCTCAAACGTGCTCTCCGCGCCGCCGCACATCAGGTAAAGTGTGCCTTGCCGCGCTTGCGTGATGCTCGAGGCCATGCAGGCTTCGAGTGATTCTGCGCCGACCTTCTTCGCCAGCTTCTCAACTTCAACGTGAACTTTGGGCGTGATGGTCGCGCAATTGATGAAGACTTTCCCTGCCGCGTTTATCAACAGCTTGTCCTTTTTGTCCGCGTAAATTCTCCGCATCGCGGTGTCGTCGGTGACCACCGTAATGACGACATCCGACAACGCGGTCACCCGTGCGAGCGTCGAGCAGGCTTCGCAGCCAGACTCCTGTGCGAGCGACTGGGCCGCCTCGCGGTACACATCGTAAACTGCGACCACCGGATAGCCAACCTCTCTCAGACGTCGCGCCATGTTCGCGCCCATCCGGCCGACTCCAACGAATCCAATTTTTTCCATAATCGGTTCTGGTTTGTTGTTGATTTGTTCTGTGGAACGCTCCTGCCGATGCAGCGTTCAAATTCGGGAATCCATTTTCTGCGACTCTAAATGAACTCACCGAACCGGGCACGCTTTTTTCATCCTGATGGTCGCGCACGGTACGTCCTGCGAAAGACTGAGCTTGGCACGCTCTTAACTTGCGCCACACCAGACTGTGCCAATTCAGAAAACGCTGTGACAGCATGGCCCATGTGACGCAAATATCCGGGCTTTGGCTTCAGAGGCATTTTCTTCTCAATTTGCTCATCCCCAATTTGTTAAGATAAGGAACAGACTGTTGGCACCACCGCTGCTCCTATGGCGTCAACTCATTTAGAACGAGGTTTTTTATGGCTAAAGTTTTAGGAATTGATTTGGGAACGACGAACTCGTGTATGGCCATCATGGAGGGCGGAGAGCCAGTCGTTCTCGAAAACTCAGAAGGCAAGCGCACCACGCCTTCTGTCGTCGCTTTCACGAAGAGTGGCGAACGGCTGGTTGGCGAGGCTGCCAAGCGCCAAGCGGTGACCAATCCCCGTAATACGATTTACTCCATCAAGCGCTTCATGGGCCGCAAGTACGACGAGGTGCAGGAAGAGATCAAACGCGTCCCGTACAAGGTCGTCCGTGCAACCAATGGCGACGCCGCCGTGGAGGTCGAAGTGGACGGCAAACCGAAACAATTCAGTCCGCCGGAAATTTCGGCGATGATTCTGGCCAAGCTCAAGACCGATGCCGAAATGCGTCTCGGCGAAAAAATCACTCAAGCGGTCATCACGGTTCCAGCTTACTTCAACGATTCGCAGCGCCAAGCTACCAAAGACGCCGGCCGCATCGCTGGTTTGGAAGTCTTGCGCATCATTAACGAGCCGACCGCCGCTTCCCTGGCTTACGGATTGGACAAGAAGAAAGACGAGAAAATCGCCGTGTACGATCTCGGTGGCGGCACGTTCGACATTTCCGTGCTCGAAATAGGCGATGGCGTCTTTGAAGTCAAAGCCACGAACGGCGACACACACCTCGGCGGCGATGATTGGGACAACCGCATCATGGATTGGATCCTTGATGAGTTCAAGAAGGAGCATGGCATGGATTTGCGCAAGCAGGCAGACGCGCTCCAACGCATCAAGGAAGAGGCAGAGAAGGCAAAAATCGCTTTGTCGAGTGCCCAGGTTTACGAAATCAATCTGCCGTTCATCACGGCTGATGCCAGCGGCCCGAAGCATATCAGCACGAAACTGACGCGGGCCAAGATGGAGCAGCTTTGCGACGATTTGTTCGAGCGCACCGTCGGCCCGGTGAAGAGTTGTCTGAAAGACGGCGGCATCACGTCTGACAAAATCGACGAGCTGGTCCTCGTCGGAGGCATGACTCGCATGCCGCGCGTCGTCGAGACCGCGCATTCGCTGGTCAACAAGCCGCCGCATCAAGGGGTAAATCCGGATGAAGTAGTCGCGGTGGGGGCGGGCATTCAAGGCGGCGTGCTCAAAGGTGAAGTGAAGGACGTGTTGCTGCTGGATGTCACGCCGCTTTCGCTCGGCATCGAAACGCTTGGCGGCGTCTTCACGAAGTTGATTGAGCGCAACACGACAATTCCGACGCGCAAATCGGAAATTTTCTCCACCGCTTCGGACAATCAGCCCGGCGTGGAAATCCACGTGTTGCAGGGTGAGCGTCCGCTGGCTCGTGACAACAAGACGATCGGCAAATTCCATTTGACCGACATTCCGCCGGCGCCGCGCGGCGTGCCGCAGGTCGAAGTGACGTTTGACATCGATGCCAACGGCATTTTGCATGTGAGCGCGAAAGACCTCGGCACAGGCAAGGAACAGAAGATCACCATCACCGCGAGCAGCGGCCTGTCGAAAGATGAGGTTGAGAAAATGCGCAAAGACGCGGAAGCTCACGCGGAGGAAGACCGCCAGCAGCGCGAGGAAATCGAGACCCGTAACGAGGCGGACAACGCTGTGTATCGCTCCGAAAAGATGTTGAAAGATAACGCGGACAAGATTTCGGGTGACGACAAGGCCAAAATCGAAAAGGCCGTCAACGCGGTGAAAGAAGCGCTCAAAGGGACCGACGTCTCGACTGTCAAATCTGCGAGCGAGAAGCTCAATGAAGCGTGGCAGGCTGTTTCAGCCGAGCTTTACAAGGCGGCTTCGGAAAAAGCGCGTGCCGGCAAAGGCAAGCCGCAATCCGAATCCAGCGAGCCAAAGTCCGAAGCAAAAAAAGACGAAGGGCCGATCATTGACGCCGAAGTGGTCGAGGAAAAGAAGAATTAGTCGGATGGGGCAGGCAATGTGTGGCGGCGAGGCCGGTGGCTTTTGAATCCTGGACCTGGCCCGCAGTGAATGAATTTTCCCGCAGTGAGTGCTGTGGGATTTGATTCGTAAGTAAAAATCAAACCAACAAAAGGAAAACGAACGTATGGCAGTTAATCTGAAACCGCTCGGCGACCGCGTGCTGGTTGAACCGGTCGAAGAGAAGGAAGTCAAGAAAGGCGGCATCATCATCCCCGATACCGCCAAGGAAAAACCAACCGAAGGGCTCATCGTCGCGCTCGGCACCGGCAAGACCGACGATAACGGCAAGAAAGTCCCGTTTGAAGTCAAGAAAGGCGACCGCGTGTTGATCAGCAAATACGGCGGCACCGAAATCAAGCTGAACGGCAAGGAGTACAAGATATTGAACTCCGACGACATTCTGGCAGTGGTTGAGTAAACTTAACAAAATAGAAAGAAGCAGAAAAATATGGCAGCAAAACAATTATTGTTTGATGAGGCCGCGCGTCAGGCGGTCTTGCGGGGCGTCGCCAAACTTTCCAAGGCCGTTACGGCCACCCTCGGTCCCAAGGGTCGCAACGTCGTTATCGACAAAAAGTTTGGCTCACCGACAGTCACCAAGGACGGTGTCACGGTAGCCAAGGAAATCGAGCTGGAAGACAGCTACGAAAACATGGGCGCGCAGATGGTGCGCGAAGTCGCCAGCAAGACCAGCGACGCCGCCGGCGATGGCACCACCACTGCAACCGTGCTGGCCGAAGCGATTTATCGCGAAGGCTTGAAGTTTGTCACCTCGGGCGGGAACCCGATCGGCATCCAGCGCGGCATCGGCAAGGCCGTGGAAGCCGCGGTGGCCCATCTCGACAAGATCGCCAAGAAGGTCAAAGACAAAGAGGAAATCAAACAAGTGGCCACGGTTTCTGCGAACTGGGACACGCAGATCGGCGAAATCATCGCCGATGCGATGGATAAAGTCGGCAAGGACGGCACCATCACGGTTGAGGAAGCCAAGTCGATCGAAACCACGCTCGAAGTCGTCGAAGGCATGCAATTCGACAAGGGCTATCTCTCGCCCTATTTCGTCACCAATGCCGAGACGATGGAGTGCAAGCTCGAGGAGGCGTACATCCTGATCTACGAAAAGAAGATCAGCTCGCTGAAGGACCTGCTCCCGATCCTCGAAAAGATTGCCAAGGTCAGCAAGCCGCTGTTGATCATCGCTGAGGAAGTGGAAGGCGAAGCGCTGGCCACACTGGTGGTGAACAAGCTCCGCGGCACGCTGAACGTCTGCGCTGTCAAAGCCCCGGGGTTTGGTGATCGTCGCAAGGCGATGCTCGAAGACATCGCGATCCTCACCGGCGGCAAGTGCATCACCGAGGACCTCGGTATCAAGCTGGAATCGCTCGATCTTAACGACCTCGGCCGCGCCAAGAACATCGTGATCGACCGCGAGAACACCACCATTGTCGAAGGGAATGGTAAGTCCTCCGAAATCCAGGGCCGCGTGAACCAAATCCGCCGCCAGATCGAGGAAACCACCTCTGATTACGACCGCGAAAAACTGCAGGAACGCCTGGCCAAGCTGGCCGGGGGCGTGGCGGTCATCAACGTGGGCGCAGCGACCGAGACCGAAATGAAGGAGAAGAAGGCCCGCGTCGAGGACGCTTTGCACGCGACCCGCGCGGCCGTCGAAGAAGGCATCGTGCCTGGTGGCGGCGTGGCGTTGGTCCGTTGCCTGCAAGCCATCGAGTCTGTGAGAGGCGCCAACGACGACGAAAAGATCGGCATCGACATCGTCAAGCGCGCCATTGAGTTCCCGACGCGCGCGTTGGCGGACAACGCCGGAGTCGAAGGCTCGGTCGTGGTTGAGGAGGTCAAGCGTCGCAAAGGCAACGAAGGTTACAACGTCGCCACCGGCGAGTACGAGGACCTCGTCAAAGCCGGCGTGGTTGATCCCAAGAAAGTCACACGCACCGCGCTGCAAAATGCGTCCTCCATCGCTGGCCTGTTGCTGACCACCGAATGCCTCATCACCGAGATTCCGGAGAAGAAAGAGAAGACTCCGCCCGGTCACGGCGGCCATGGCATGGGTGACATGGATTACTAAGCCGGCGCGGTCGATGGAGGAACTGAGTCGTTCAAGCAGGGTCGGCGTTTGTCGATCCTGCTTTTTGTTTTGGGTTCACGACTTGACCGCGGTGCCTGGAGGGACGAGAGTTTTCTGTCGTTTCGGGGGCGTACTGGTTTCGACCTGAGGGATAAGCCAGAGGCGGC
>QHPA01000104.1 GCA_003218935.1 Verrucomicrobiota bacterium | reverse complement strand
TGAAAAGCAGGTTCGTGATCCTCGCGCTCGTCCTCGCAAAGATGGGGAGCACCGCCTGGGGAGCTGAAGATCCGGCACGCTTTCTCCGCACCACCAACTGGTATGCGACTTTCACGCATTCGTTGAGTGAAAATGGGGGCCTCGATTTTACCGAACCTGGCAACGGCGACCACTGCTCGGCGACCTGGCATTTCGTTCGCAACATCACCGTCTCTTGCCAGTTGGCAGTGAATCCTCTAACGATTGGACATCCTTATTATCGTGACTTCAATTGGAAACAGAACGATTCCGCTACTGTTCACATCAGTGACACGTTCGATCTGACATGCACCGATTCCAGCGGGACGAGCGTCCAGGAGAGGACGCTGAATGACCTTGGGATAGCTCCAACAAATTTTTGGCTGTCAATCAATACCAGCGATCAAACCTATTCACTCGGCTGGGTGGGCGTCGAGCCGGCGACCACTTATGAATTTAAAATCGACAACACTTCTGTTTTCTTACAAAACAACTTTAACATCGGCTGGTCGCCTGAAGCACTCAGCACCAATTCCCTTCCTTCAACGGGCATGGTTTTGCAGGGACAGGATTCGTATCCAATGCAGGAGTGGTATAACTTGATTACTCCAGCAGCAGACTACTTTGTTGCGGGAGATACAAGAATTGGCGGCACCTCCCCCTTGAGTCCTGCTCTTCTCGGCGCGAACCTGGTGTTGACCTGGTCGCTCAGGCCCCAGGTAGAGGAGTTGGAAGTTATCGTGCAGCCTGAGGGCTATGCTGAATGGACGCCCGAAGGAAATTTGAACCAACCCGAACAGCGCGGCAACACGAACAGGCTGTTGGCGAGGTTGCAGAAGAAGGGCGGAGGCGTGCCTACTGAGCGCGCCACGCGCTTCGACTTCGAGTTGGTCAACGTTTCGGCCGAACCGGGGCTGTGCATGAATTTCCCCATCCAGTCCCCCTCCACAGCACCGGACCTCAAGTTCGAAGCGGAGCTCAATCCGGCGTCGGCCAGCGGTGGGGACACCGTCATTATCGGCGACGATGTGGTCGGAGTGTTTGCCAATATACAAGGCATGTTGACGGGCCATGCGGTGGTTTCCAGTTTTGATTTTGGTGCTTATGGTGAAATCCAGGTTACCGCCTATGTCTCGGGGCGGGATCCGATTGTTGGCTATCTCAAAGATGACCCGCAAAAGCGTAAGAACGTCCCGCTTCCGAAGTGCCAGCCGGGCTCTCACATCGCGGACATCTGGAAGGAACGATGGGGAGTCAGCAACCTGGCCGACGAGGCCGACGACGAAGATTTTCCGGAAGGAGATGAACATCCGGGTGACGGGTACACTCTGTACGAGGAATATCGCGGTTTCTGCGAGAATCGCGACCATGTCCGGCTCATTCCGCTGCGGAAGGAGCTGTTCATCCGGAACGAGATCGAAGACGGGCGCGTTGTGGCGGAGATTGTTAAATTCAAAACCGCGTCGTCGCTGGGCGTGCACTACAGGTTGCGGGATGACGAGATCACGCCGGTCGGACTGATGAACGTAAATCATGGCCACGCCTACTCTGGCCATCCGCAGAGCGGCATCGTGCTGAAGCTTAGGCCTGAGGAAACGGGCTACTCCCAAGCGGTAGGAGCAATAGGTGCTCTCGGCAACAGCACTCCAGGTTCCAAGCTGCGGGTGGAGATCGATCCCGCGGGGCCCGGATGGGGACTTGATCTCAATACCGGCGAAGCACTTTATCACACTGCCTTGGGGAGCATTGCGCATGAGATTGCGCACTGCTGCGGTGTCTGGCATCACGGTGATTGCGATGACGGACAGCGTGTCTGGTGGTTAAATCCCCTCGACGGCAAGAATTATGAAACCTTGCCTGAGTCCAGCACCGATGCAGTTCCTATCCAGCCGATCGACGAGCGGGGAGGGCCTGTAACAATTCCTGATTTTCCTGGTTCCATTGATGTGCGCCTCGCCGTGCCCCAGGGGCAACACAGCGGCGACGTTAATTGTTTCATGTGCTACCGTGTTGCGACAGCTTTGCGGCGCGACAACTCGTCAACGCGCATCAAGCTCGACTCCTTAAATCTTCCGCCTCGATCCCTGTTCTGCACTTCAGCGCAAGCGACCGGCATGAATGCTCCACCTCGAAATCTCTTCGGCAATGCTCACGCTCCTGAACGCGGCAACTGCGCCAGCCAGATTTGCGTCAACGACAAATACAAGGACGACGAGAAACATGATCGCAAATACGATTGTCCCTGATTTTACCCGGCGTGGGTTGGGCCTCCTAAGGACGATGTGCCTGGCGGCTGTGATCTGTAGGGGCGCTTCCGTCCACGCGGCGGATGGACCCCCTGTCATCCTCCAGCAGCCAGTTAACCTGTCGGCTCGCCAGGGGGAATCGGCGCAGCTCAGCCTCGAGGCCGATGGATCGATCCCGCTGACGATCACGTGGCTGCGTAACGGCCTGCCGCTTGGGATCGGGTCGAACACGGCTTTCTCAACCGCTCCGCTCCGTTCCGGTGATGATGGCACGGTTTTTTCCGCGATTGTGAGCAACGCGCTGGGGATGGTCACGACATCGAATGCCTTCCTGACTGTCGAACCCGGCATTGTGGTTGCCGCGTCCGTCAATCGTACCGCCCAGCTCCTGCTTTATCGGGGCTGGCCGCTGGTGCTGGAGGTCGCGCTCATTCACCCCGATGCATTCGATTCCAACGCAGTCCCGATCCTGATCTCCGGCACGAACGGTCCGTGGTTTAACGCGCTGCAAATTGATGTGCGCGACGGACAGGACCAACCGCAATCGTGGACTTTCCATCCAGCGCCCATCACCAATGAAGTCGTGCAGCTTAACTCCGACTCGGGCGGTGGAATGTTGTGGTGGCTTACACCAGCGGAAACAGCGCAGCTCCCGACCGGCACCTTCGCAATCACCGCGACGCTGAACACCACGAACGTTACCCGGCCTGGCGCCTGGAAGGGAGTGTTAGCCGGCGTTCCAGTCAGTCTGTCTGTCACGAACGAGCCGGCGATACTCGACCGGGCGCAAACGGAACAAAAGGGCCGCCTCTTCGCCGACTACGCGCTGCTTAAGGGCGACCGGGATCAGGCGCAAAGGGAGATCGACGCGCTGCTCACGGCCTATCCGACGAACATCGGCGGTTTAACCTACAACGCTTACCTGAAACAGGCCGCCGGCTTGTTCGACGATGCCTTCCAGAACGTTCAATTGGCGTTGGATCAGGTCGCGGTGCAATCGCCGGACGCGCCGGAGCCGCCGAGCGAACTTTTGCTCAAGGAAGCTGAACTGGAGCAGATCGTGGCTCCTCCAACCCTCGAACACGCAGTGATCAATCAACAGGTCGTGTTGGGCTGGTCTGGGTATCCCGGCTTAAATTATCGGCTGGAAACCTCCTCCGATCTGAGCGGGTGGTCTGTGCTCATCACCAACTTCACCACCGTCAGCAACCATTACTCGTTCACGGTCGATCTGACCCGCGACCGCCAGTTCTTCCGCGTCGCGCGGTAGCTTCCTGCTGTGCCTGACTGGCGGTCATGGGCGAGTCATACGATGATTCCACTCCGTCAGTGAAGTAGTCGTTGGTATCTATACTTTCGGGCTTGCTTTTTCGCGCAGAACTTGGCTATTCTCAGCGCATCTGCATTCCCGAGACGCTGCTTGGTTCGTTTTCAGCCAACGCCCCGCGTGCAGTCGTTGCGGTACGAGACCCGGACAAAACCTAGGAGCGCCCGTGAAACAGCAGACGAAACTCCCATGAAAAGCAGGTTCCTCGTCCTCGCGCTCGTCCTCGCCCAATTCGAGATTACAGCCTGGGGAGCGGAGGATCCGCGGCGATTTCTTGCGGTCACTGCCTGGGAGGGGCACATCACGACTAAATTGACCAGTTCCGGCAGCGCCCCCAACGTTGACTGGAGCGTTGATCGCTCCGTCGTATTCGACCTCGAGTTGATTCAGGCAGTCGGTTTCACACAGCCTATCCTCGTCTGGGGCGGTGCCGGTCAGGTTCCGCCTAATCAGTTCCAAATCCAGGACCGGGTCACCTTGACGCTTGATCCGAACAATCCACTCATCACCACGATTAGCGGAGCCCAATTCAGCTCCTTGGGACCAACGAATGCGGCTGGATCCCTCGTGGTTGACCTGACGAAAAACACATACACCGTTGGTTTCGGGGCGACGTACATGGGCGACGGAATGATCAATGGCACCGCAGTTGCGATCCCCTGTTTAGAACCGCCCTTCATACCTGCGTCAACCACATTCCCGCTGCCCGAAACCGGATTAGTTATCAGCAACAAATACCTGTATTCCGCGAGTAATGTTTGCGATATCGCCGTCAGGTGTGGTGACGATTGCATCCTTACTTACACCGGCGTAGGCGGCGCCACAGCCGTGCCCGGCACCGTCGAAATCACCTGGAATCTTGTGCCCAAAGTTGAGGAAGTGGAACTCGCTGTTGAGATCAATGGTTACAAGGACTGGATTCCCGCAGCCGACTTAAAGAACACAAAGAACGAATACGAGGGCCGGACCCCTCTTAATATCACGACGCGGCTGCAGACGACCTCAGGCGAGGTTCCCGCGACAAAGGCGGAAAAGTTTCGGTTTGAACTGACCCAGGTTTCAAAGGAGCGCGGCGTTTGCCTGAACTTTCCGCCGGAAGGCAAAGGCGATACCAAACCCGATCTGCGTTTTAACCCTCAGCGCAATCCGACATTGTTGGTGTTGAATGGCGGTAAAGCCGCGGAAACGAAGCTGCCGGATTTGACCATGGCCACGGCCGCACTCTCCGCCTACGATTTCGGCGGTTACGGAAACCTCAAAGTGACTGCAACGGTCCATGGCAAGGAAATCGTTGGCTACCTCAAATCCGATCCTGCGAAGCCCAAAGACATCCTGCTTCCGAAACGCACGGAACCGTCAAAAATTGCGGACGCCTGGAAAGACCAGCACCAAGTGCGGAGTCTGGCTGATACCGATGATTCGGACAACATTCCCGTGGGCGACACACACAAGGGCGATGGTTACAGCCTGTATGAAGAATACAGGGGCTTTGTTGAAAATCAGAAACACATTCGGACCAATCCCGACGTAAAGGACCTGTTCGTGCGGGACCAAATCGGGGGCGCTGATGTGAAAGAGCAAATCATTAAATTTGGCCGTGCCTCGCAACTCGATGTGCATCACAAGTTGCGGCGGGGAGAAATGGCCGCGGATGCTCGAATGAATTTCAATCACGATTACGCTTATCTGCATGACCAGCATGGGATTTATCTTCGCGGACGAACACAGCAAAAGGGTCTTTCCGAGGCCGTCACCCGGCCGGGCTTCGATACAAACACCATCAGCACCCCCGCGACTTATAGCCGAATCGACCTGGATCCGAATGGCGCTGCAGTGCCAGGACAATCTCGTAAATTCAGTGTGGAGAGCGTGGCGCACGAGCTTGGGCACGTATGCGCAGTCTATCATCACGGGGACAGTGATCCTCCTCTTCCCCTCGTCTTGGTGAAGGTTTTGAATCCTGACGGAGCGTCCGTTTTTCAGAACGCAATAAACGGTTCAACCGTCCTGTTAAAGCCCGAGGATTCGATCCTCGTTCTACATTATACGACGGTCCGCAGCAATCAGTTCTTGGTTCTCACGGTTGGGGAGCGCCAGGGACAGCACAGTGGAAACATGGACTGTATTATGCGTTATCATGCGGCGGAGGTTTACCCTTGGGAGGGTGATCCCCAGCACGTTTTCTATAAATTCAACCCGGATGACCAGCACTCGCGCACGCTTTTCTGCGAGTCTGCCGCCGGAACGAAAGCCAACGCCCCCGCGCCCGGCAAGCCGTGGCCTCGCTTTGGCGATGCGGATACGGCCCACAAGCGAGACGGCTGCAAAAGACAGATTTGCGTCAACGACTTTTATTTCGATGATGAGCTTCACAAAAGATATTGAATGCGACGGAAAAACGCCTGCGCGCCTGAGCACGCGCAAGCGTTCGCGCTTTTTGCCAACGACGTTTCTCGCGCTCGCTGGCTCATTCATTTGCGCCATCGCTGCAAGCGGCCCGCCCACGTTGATCGTCGCTCCTGCAGATCGGACGGTGCTCGAAGGCGAACGAGTCGTTTTTGAAGTCCAGGCAGATGGCGCTGAACCCTTATTTTATCAATGGCAACGTGATGGCAGCCCCAGCTTTGAAAGTATCACCAGCAGCTACACGCTCCCCGCTGCGGAGCTTGAAGACGACAGCGCCGTTTTCTCTGTCACCGTCATTAATGCCTTCGGGGAGATTACCAGTTCAAATGCCGTTCTGAGAGTGCGGCCCGGCCTTGAGGTAACCGCCTCGATCAACCAGTCGCTGGAACCTGAAGTGTTTCGTGGGTGGCCGATGCTAATGGAAGTGTCACTCGTACATCCTGACGCGTTGCTCGGCACGACTTCCCCGATAGTAACAGCAGCCACAAATGGCCCTTGGTCCAACGCAATCAATCTCGACGTCCAGGATTCGCAGGAGGTCTCAGTCAACTGGCCGTTTCAATTGACGCAGCCTACCAACGACGTCCTCGCCCTGGTTGGTGACTCGCCCGGCGTCCTCCTCTTCTGGCTTGGGCCAAACCAGACGACGCAACTCGCCGCTGGCGATTACGATCTGACAGCCACGTTGAATACTACCAATGTCACCCTGCCCGGCGCCTGGCACGGTGTAGTCACTTCCGTGCCCGTGAATATCTCATTGACGGATGAACCGCCCACACTGACTGAAGCTATCCCGAGAACATTGGTGGATTAAGTTTTCTTGCCCGGATGTTGGCGGAGAACGGCCATCCGAAAGCCGCCCTCGACGCATGCGACCGTGCGCTATCAGTGATCGCTTCTAAATTCCCCGATGCGCCCGAACCGCCCGAAGCGCTTTTGCTCCTGCGCAACGCCCTCAGCGCGCAACTCGGCTCGATTCAAATCTCCACCACGCTGCAGCAGGGTGTGTTAACCTTAACCTGGCGAGTTATTCCGGGTGCATCCTATCGACTGGAAAGTTCGACCGATTTGCGAGCCTGGACCCTGCGCGAGACGAACTTTGTTGAAAGCAGCGGCTCCGCCAGTTGGACGACTTCTCCCTCAGCCCAAACCGAGTTCTTCAGGTTGGTTGTTGAGTGAACATCCTAGACCCTACAAACCATCTCATAAATTCGTTTGGGGGAGCGCACGCGGCTCGCGTGCCGCGCCGAACCACCATTGACGGCAGCCGGGGCACGAGCGGCGGCGGCAGTTTCCCTCGCCATCGGGAGGGACGCCGTGCCGGCGTCCCTTGTCAAATGGGACGGCACCATGCCGTCCCTCCCGGTCCACTTTCGCGTCCTTGCGCGTGATTCACGGATTTCACCTTTGTCTCTTTATAATTAGAAGAAAACATTGTCCAGGCGACGCGTTTTCTTCGACTAATCAGGCAACAGGACAATCATGAGCGACCACGCGGAAACTCTTTGTGATCGGGCCGGGGCGGGGGACCTGTCAGCAGCCTCCAAACGACGACGTTGCTCCGTCGCTGGTTCCCGGCCATTTCCTTCGCGGTTATTTTCCTCAGTTGCATCCTGGTGGTCGGGGTGCAGACGAATCAAATCGTGGGGCTGAAGCGCGAGAACGAGACTCTGCGCGCATCCGCTCAAAACCTCGAACAACTCCGGCGCGACAACGCGGAATATCAAAAGCTGCAGGCGGAGCACCAGGAACTGGAGCAGCTGCGCAAGGACCTTGCCGAGCTGCATCAACTCCGCGCGGAAGTCGCACAGCTTCGCGCGCAGATGCAGGAAATGGACCGGATGCGCGCGGAAATTTACCAGCAGTTGCTCTCCGCGGCGCGACAACCCGGACAGCCGCCCGCGAACGAGGATTTTTTTGCTCAGGCGGAGGACCCCAACGTCGAGGCGCTCTCCATTCAGTGCATTAACAACTTGAAGCAAATCGGTCTGGCAGCCCGAATCTGGGCGACCGATAACCGCGACGTTTACCCGCCGAACTGGTTGTCGATGTCCAATGAATTGTTCACGCCAAAGGTCCTGGTGTGTCCCGGCGACAAGGGACGAACGGCGGCGAGGAGTTGGAATGAGTTCGGACCGCGGAATGTCAGCTACGAGTTCCTGAACTCAAACGGGTCGGAAACAAATCCGTATGTGCTCCTGACCCGTTGTCCGATCCACGGGCATGTCGGCTTGAGCGACGGCTCGGTGTTTCAGGGAATCGGACTCGGACGCACCTTCACCATCGCCGTCAAGGATGGAAAGCAGGTGTACACTCCGCTCAACAAACGGCCCGATGGCAGCCCATACGAATGAAGCCGCCCCTCGAAATCATTTCGGTCGCATTTCTGGCGGCAGCGGTGTGTGGCGCGCTCGTTCAACGCAACGCGCTCTCGAATGTCCATCAGGAGAATCAAAAACTGCGCGGTGAGAGCGAGGAGGTCCGGCGGCTGGCCCGCGAAAATGCGGAGATCGAGCGGTTGCGCGCGGAGAATGCGGAGATTGAAAAACTGCGCCTCGAAACCCGCGACCTTCACAAACTTCGCAACGAGGTCCATCAACTCCGCCAGAGCAAACCGGATTTTGAAAAGTTGCGCGCTGTACACGAGCGACTGCAGCCGCTGCGCGCCGACGCGAAGGGTTTTGCGGCGGGTGCGCAACCGGCTGACCGCATCACAAAGGAGACTCTCTCGGCTCTGGCGGGGCCGGATTTCACCAGCCCGGAAGCCACCGTGCGAACGTATTTCCAGGCGATTCGTACGGGCAACTGGAATGATTTCCGGAACTGCTTTTCGCCGGAGATCAGGCAGGCGATGGATGCCCAGTTCGAGGAGCAATTCCATGAATCAGCGAAGCAGATGAGCGCCAGATTTCAAAGCGCCCGCATTGCTGCAAAGAGAGTCGTTTCCGCGGACAAGGTCGAGTTGGGACTGGAGGTCGTCCTTGAGGAAGACGCACCGTCGTCCAAGTTGACTGTGCCGATCAAAAGGATCGGCAGCGAGTGGAAGATGGACGCCGCGCTGTTTTAAGGGGCAAACCCCTGAACCGAGGGAAAACATCGAACGTCCAACATCGAACACCGAACGCCGAAGTGAGCGAGGAGTCGCGCTGCCATTCGATGTTCTATGTCGGATATTCGATGTCGGATGTTCCTCTGGGTACATGGAGGGAAGGGTGAGGGGTGCCTCTGGGCATTCGACAATCGGTTTTATTTTGGAAATTTCTTTTGGCAATTGGGCTAGCTCAGCGTTCCGATGAATTCTGGTTTGGTTTCCAACGTGGCAGCCACCACGATCATCAGCTCTTCCGGCGTAAAGGGCTTTTGCAGGAACGAAGAAGCCGTCAACGCCGGATCGCGGTCGCAGATTTCACGGCCGAAACCGCTCGTGTAAATGACCTTCAGATCAGGCTTCGTGGCTTTGAGCTTCTTTGCCAGCTCCAGTCCGGTGGTCCGGTGCGGGATCATCACGTCGGTCAACAGCAGATCGATCTGATGGTTGAATCGTTCCCAGATTTCCAACGCCTGCGCCTCAGACTCGGCGGTGAGAACCTGGTAGCAGGCGTTGAGCAAAATCTTGCGCATCAACTCGCGTACCGCGGGATCGTCTTCCACGAGCAGAATGGTAGCCGAACAATCGCGGCGTCGGACGACGCTCGGTAAATTGAGCGTGCCTCGGTCGGTGCGCTGCGCGACCGCCGCCGGTTTGCTTCGGAGTGCTTTCCTGGCCGCGCGCGACGGCTCAAGCCCGCCATTGACTGCAACAGTGTCTTTCACAAGTTGGATTCTTTACGGTCGCTAAACACAAATCGGCGCGTCATGCAGGTTGTCATAAAATGCACTGCAACGTCGGATGTCTCAGCCGACGGGTGCACCTGAGGACAGCCCAAAGTCAGGACATAGCCCCGTCATTGACGTTCGGGAAAGTTCCCTCGTGCTCGTACCGCGTGTCTCGGTTGAGCAGGTCGGATGCCGGCCTCAGTTTTGCAATAAAAATGATTTGACAGTTGCAGGATTAAAAATCAATCTATCCGCATCCGTTGATGGAACGAGTCTCATTCAGAGTGGTCGAGGGACTGGCCCGATGACACCACGGCAACCGGTTGCAGCGCGATCTGCAATGACCAGGTGCCAATTCCAGCTCAAGCGATTGGCTTGGGAAAGATGAGAAGAGCGCGCGTTTTTCACCTCTTCTCGACCTGATGAGAAGGGGTTTTTTATTGACTCGAAGAGTAGCAGGGACGCGTCGCAGCGCTACCCTGCCAGACGACACTGTTATGGAAAAAAACGCAGGTTTCATGAAGGCGCTCAAGTGCCGGGAGTGCGGACGCGAATATCCGCTCACCGCCACGCACGTGTGCGAATTTGACTTCGGACCGCTCGAAGTTGTTTACGACTACAACCGCATCAAGCAGTCCCTGATTCGGCCGGTCATCCAATCGCGACCGCAAACGATGTGGCGCTACCGCGAACTGCTGCCCGTGGCGGGCGAACCGACCGTCGGTTTTCAAGTCGGTTTCACGCCGCTCATCAAAGCCGACCGGCTCGCGCGCCGACTCGGCGTGCGCGAGCTCTGGGTAAAGAACGATACGGTCAATTATCCGTCGCTGTCGTTCAAAGACCGCGTCGTCAGCGTGGCCTTGAGTCGCGCGCGCGAGTTGGGTTTCACCACGGTCGCCTGCGCTTCGACCGGCAATCTCGCCAACTCCGTCGCCGCGAACGCCGCCGCGGCCGGACTGAAAGCCTATGTCTTCATTCCGGCCGACCTTGAGCAAGGCAAGGTGGTGAATTCGCTGGTTTACGGCGCGGAAGTCATCGGGATCAAAGGCCACTACGACGAAGTGAACCGGCTCTGCGCGGAAATCGCGGGCAAATACGGCTGGGCCTTTGTGAACGTCAACATGCGGCCTTATTACGCGGAAGGCTCGAAGAGCATGGGCTTTGAGATTATCGAGCAACTCGGCTGGCGGGTGCCGCAGCACACCGTTGTGCCGATGGCTTCCGGTTCGTTGCTCACCAAAGTCCAGAAGAGCTACCAGGAATTCACAAAACTCGGCCTCGCGCCCGAAACGACGTATCACGTGCATGGCGCGCAGGCGACGGGTTGCGCGCCGATTTCGACCGCGCAAAAGGCCGGCCTCGATTTCTTCAAGCCAGTCAAGCCGAACACGATTGCCAAGTCCCTCGCCATCGGCACGCCGGCGGATGGTTTCTACGCGCTCAAAGTCATGAAGGAGACCGGCGGCGCGGCAGACGACGTCACCGATGACGAAGTGCGCGAGGGTATCCGGTGGCTGGCCGAGTGCGAAGGTATTTTCGCCGAGACCGCGGGCGGCGTGACGGTCGGCGTGGCGAAGAAACTGATTGTCTCCGGCAGAATTCCAGCGAATGATTCGGTGGTGCTCTGCGTCACCGGCAACGGTTTGAAGACGCTCGACGCCGTGGTCGGCCAGGTGGGCCGCACTCGCGAGATCAAGCCGAGCCTGCGCGAGTTCGAAGCGTTGCTGGCGCATGAAGACAGGGTGACCGCATAAAAATGTCTGTGCGAATACGATTTGAAATTTAATTTATGCCAAAGAAAGTCCGCATCCCAACGCCACTCCGCAAGTTGACCAACAACGAGGAGCTGGTGGAAGTCAACGCCGCCACCATCGGCGAGGCGATTGCCGAGTTGCAGAGGCGCTTTCCCGGCATTCAGGAACGGCTGCTCGACGACACGGGTGCGGTGCGTCGCTTTGTGAATGTCTATGTGAACCAAGAGGACATCCGTTTCCTGCAAAACCAGCAAACGCCGGTGAAGGATGGCGACGAAATCAGCATCATCCCGGCAATTGCCGGAGGCTAGCGTGGTTATTTCATACTCCGCATGAAATCAAGACAGCCTGTAGCCACCGACGCAAGGAGGTGGACCGCCGGTGATCCTCATTTCTATCCGCCTCCTTACGTCGGCGGCTACGCGGCTGCGAAATATCGGCAAAAAACGCGTTTGTGGCTGATGTATCCGCCGAAGTTGATCAAAAACCCGGTGGTTTGGGAAGTGGGCCACAAATTCAACGTCGTCACCAATGTTCGACAGGCCAGCGTGACCGATGAAATCGGTGTCGTTTGCCTCGAACTGGAAGGCCAGCGCAGCGAGATCAAAGCCGCCATCCAATGGCTGGAGAAACTGGGTATCAGCGTGGAGCCGGTCGAGATCAACGTGATCGAGAGCTAGGATTACTGGCTTGACCGTTGAGTCAGCGTGGGTTATACCGATGCCATCGTCAGCCCAGCGAAACAACCAACCTTAATAAAGGTCCTATGACAAAGCGTGACTTGGTCATCCGCATCAGCAACGAGACCGGCCTGGTTCAGCAAAGCGTCCTCGACGTCGTCCAGAAGACTCTCGATTACATCGCCGAAGCTGTTGCTCAGTGGAAAAAAGTTGAACTGCGAAACTTTGGAGTATTCGAAGTCAAAGTGCGCAAGGCCCGCATTGGCCGCAATCCGAACGCTCCGGCAAACGACGTCCGCATCCCGCCGCGCGCGGTGGTCAAGTTCAAGCCCGGCAAAGAAATGCGCGAAGCGGTGCTCAAACTCACGCCCGACGGAGGCGCGCAACCGTCAGCTCAACCCAAGCCTTGAGATCGTCTTTTCGGGCGCTTTGCTGAAAAGGTAACGCCCGATTCTCGCGGGCTTTGTTCGGCGTCCCGCCGAACATCCCGTCGCTCCCTTCCCTCCGCGCTCATTCGTGAAATTCGTGTCTATTTTTCTTCCTTGTGCTTTTTGCCCTGCTTTGTGGCTAAATAGCCGCATGGAACGTTTGCCGGGTTTCCGCGACTTTTATCCCGAACCGCTCCCGCACCAGGATGTCTGGAGCGCCGACCTGCGGAATTACATTTTTGATACGTGGCGCAACGTCGCGCGGCGCTACGGCTTTCGCGAATACGACGGCCCGCCCCTCGAAGCACTGGAGCTTTATACGACCAAAAGCGGGGACGAAATCGTCGGCCAACTCTACAACTTCACGGACAAAGGCGACCGCGCCGTGGCGTTGCGGCCGGAAATGACGCCAACGCTTGCCCGCATGGTCGCCGCGCACGCGCGCAACTACAAGAAGCCGATCAAATGGTTCGCCATTCCCCAACTCTTTCGTTACGAGCGCCAGCAAAAAGGCCGGCTGCGCGAACACTTCCAGTTCAACGCCGACATCTTCGGCGAGAGCGATCCATCCGCTGATGCGGAATTGATCGCGCTGCTCATTGATTCACTCCGCGCATTAAAACTTACTGCCGACGATTTCGTGATCCGCCTCGGCAGCCGCAACGCGTGGCACGAATTCTTCGAACGCGGAACGCGGAACGCGGAACGCGGAACTCAAACCCCAGACCCCAGACCCCAGCCGCCAGACCCCAGACCCCAGCCGCCAGCCGCCAGACCCCAGCCGCCAGACGCCGCTGAATACGAGTTTTACCAGATCATCGACAAACTGGAGCGGGAAGACGCGACGAAGAGCGACGCCAAGCTTAAGGCGCTCGGTTTCTCGCTCGACGGGGTGAAGGAGTTTATCGCCGCCGCGAAACCAACCGCTGAACTCGAGGTAATTCTGAAAAATCTATCCGCACGCGGCCTGGGCGACTTCGTAAAGATTGACTACAACGTCATTCGCGGCCTGGCCTACTACACCGGGCCGGTCTTCGAAGCATTTGACAAGAAAGGCGAGCTCCGCGCCATTGCCGGCGGCGGCCGCTACGACAACCTGGTGAAACTCATCTCCGGCGGCAAAGTGGAGTTGCCCGGGCTCGGCTTCGGCATGGGCGACGTGGTGCTGACGGAGCTGCTCAAAGAACGCGGGCTGCTGCCGCCGTTCGACGCTGGCCTTGATGCTTTTTGCCTGATTGAAGACGAGGCGCTGCGCGCTGCCAGCCTGAAACTCATTCACGACTTGCGCGCCGCGGGTTTGGCTGTGGACTACCCGTTGACGCCCGCCAAACCGGATAAGCAGTTCAAGCGAGCCGTCGAATTGGGATCGGCGCGCACGCTGCGGCTCGAACGCGGCGCTACCGGCGAAGTTCAAGTCCGACAGAAAAATCTCAAGACGCGAGAAGAAAAGGTCGTGCCTTTGACGGACGTGAATTCTCTGCTGTCAGCCACCTCCGGCAGAGCCGGAGGTTTCCCATGACAATGAAGCGCGCGGAAATGTTCACTCGAGAAGCATCTCGGGCGCTCGCCAAATCGCCGCATGCTGGGATCGGTGAAAGCATGGCGTCTGTCACCGAGGCGGACCTGCGCGGGTGGGTCGAACGGCTGGCCGTCCCGCGCCACTTCGAACTCGAGCAGGAGGAAAATAAAAACACGGCGCTTTGGATCGCCGCGCAGTTGCAGGGGTGGCGGTGCCAGGTCGAGCTGCAGGGGCCATGGTGGAACGTGGTGGCACTGCCGAAGGACCTTTCCGAACCCGTGACTCTCGTGTGCGCCCATTACGACAGCGTGGGCGGTTGCCCCGGGGCCGATGACAACGCCAGCGCGGTTGCCGCGATGCTTGGTTGCGCCAAAGCCTGCGCCGCTATTCCGCGCCGTCCGGAAGTGGGCTTCATTTCATTCAACCGCGAAGAGGATGGAATGCTGGGCAGCCAGGATTTCGTCCGGTGGCTGGCCTCCTCCAGCTTGCGAGTGAACTGCGTGCACGTTCTGGAAATGGTGGGATATGCCACGGACGAGCCCGGCTCGCAACGCGTCCCGCGCGGTCTGCCCGTGAGCGTGTCCGACAAAGGCAATTTCCTCGCCCTGCTCGCCAATCGCGGTTCGCATCGCGTACTCGACACCGTGTTGACGCGAGCCAGCACCTATCTGCCGGGATTTCCAGTTGTCGGGTTGCGCGTGACCGCGGGGCTGGAAAAATTCTTCCCGGTCCTCCTGCGCAGCGACCACGCGCCCTTCTGGCAGCGCCGCATTCCGGCCACGATGTGGACGGACACGTCCGAATTTCGCAATCCGTTCTATCATCAGCCGGGCGACAAACCGCAGACGCTCAACTTTAAATTCCTTCTCTCGGTTACCCAACTGCTGATTGCCTCGGTGCTCTCGCCCTGAGCCGTAACTGCTCATGAGAACCGACACTTGCCCGCCGCCCTTTCCATGAACCGCCCCTCTCCCGGCCTTCGGCCACCCTCTCCCCGCTTTGCGGGGAGAGGGCAGGGAGAGGGGCGCCAATCTGGTTCATGGTCCCAATGCGCGGACAAGGACCGTGGAGGCTCCCCATGAACCTGACTTTGGTAGGGACATTGCGCTGCGATGTCCCCGCCCGCGAAGCAGCGGGCGGCGTCGTTGTGCCGCTGAACGCGGCGAGGACGGCGCGGCGCGCCATCCCTACCATGTTCAGGGCTGAGAGTTTAATTTCTTCGTCATGAAAAAGAATCCTGCGATCAACGAGCTGGTCAAGGTCATGGGCCGGCTCCGCTCGCCCACGGGTTGTCCGTGGGACCGCGAACAGGACCACAGGTCGTTGCGGTTCCACGCCGTCGAGGAAGTTTACGAACTGATGGACGCCATTGAGGCCGGTGACGATCACGAGATGCTCGAGGAACTGGGGGATCTGCTCCTGCAAATCGTCTTCCACTGTCAATTAGCCAGGGAACGCGGGGCGTTCGATTTCGAGCAGGTCGCGCGGCATATCACGGACAAATTGATCCGCCGCCATCCACACGTTTTCGGCAATGTGAAGGTAACAAGCGTTGATCAAGTCTGGGTCAACTGGGAAAAAATCAAACACGCGGAGAAGCACGGCACGCGGCACGCGCGACCTTCGGCGTTGGACGGCATCCCGAAACACTTACCCGCTCTGCTCCGCGCGGAAAAACTCGTCAAGAAAGCGCGCAAAGCCGGACTGTTGCAGAAAGCAGACAAGGCGGCTGGTCGCACAAGCATTGTGGGGCGCGTGACCTCACGCGCCGTGCTGGCCAAACGACTCTTCGCTCTCGCGGACTGCGCCCAGGCCAGAGGGTGGTCCGCAGAAGAGTTGTTGCGCCACGAAATCAAGCGGCGAGAGCGAGCATTACGGAAGCGTGAAGAAAAGCAGGACAGGCGTCCCGCCTGTCTCTGATTCCTTTCGCCCAAACAACACCTCGATCGACAGCTGACACTTCCCCTTTCACCTCAGCCTGAGACAGGCCGCATATTGTCCCACTTTTCTAGTGCGGTTTGCGTCTGTTTGTGCTTAAAGTATGCAACCCCATGAATCAGGACGCGCCAGTGCGGCAACCGCTGCCGGACGATGTACAACCCAGGCCTGATCAGTTGGCTGCAGGAGGAACGCCAGACTCAGATACAGGCAGCGCTCCCGTTCATTCCTTTACCCCGCGGTTTCATCACTCCACACCTTCCATTCCAGACCACGAACTGTTGCGTTGCATCGGCGGCGGCAGCTACGGCGAAGTGTGGCTGGCGCGAAACGTATTGGGCGACTACCGGGCCCTTAAAGTGATTTACCGGGACAGGTTCGAGCACGATCGGCCTTACGATCGGGAGTTTGAAGGCATCCAAAAGTTCGAGCCGATTTCGCGTCTGCATGAAAGCCAGGTGGATATCCTGCACGTCGGGCGCAATGACGGCGCCGGATATTTTTATTACGTCATGGAGCTGGCGGACGATGCCAATGCGGAATGCGGAGGGCGGAGTGAGGAACTGAACGCTCACCCTAACCCCGGCCCTCTCCCCCGGGGAGAGGGAGAAG
>QHPA01000103.1:4162-14578 GCA_003218935.1 Verrucomicrobiota bacterium | reverse complement strand
GCGGCTCCGCCGCAAAAATGCGGTGATGATGCGGGCAGTTCATGGCTTTGAGGTAGTAGCGTTCCGACGAAGAAAGAGCTTCGATCTGTTCTCGAAGTTTGTCGGCTTGCAGTCGCAACCGCTCGCCTTCAGGAGAATCATCATGAGATTTGTCCTCATCAATGACGTTGTTGTACTGGGCGAGGAGTTTATCCCTGAGTTTCTCATTCTCCTTGTCGGCCAGTGTCATCGACGGAAACATTGACTCGGCGTAATAGGGCAAATGCCCCGATGTCTGATACATTTTCTCCTTCGCCAGATGTGGTGTCTTCACGCGGACGTAGCCGGCGGCGAACTCGGTTTCCTTGGCCAGCTTTTCCAGTTCCTCGACGAGGACCGTGCCTTTGGGCAGCCAAAGCGGCAGACCGGGTCCGACGTATTCCGCGTCGAGCACGAACAACCCCATCTCCGCGCCGATCTTGCGATGATCGCGCCGCTTGGCCTCTTCGAGCATTTTGAAATACTCGTCGAGCTGGGTCTTGTTCTTGAACGCGGTCCCGTAGATGCGCTGGAGCTGCGGATTTCGTTCGTCGCCTTTGTAGTAGGCGCTGGCCACGTGCGTCAGCTTGAACGCGCCGATGTTGCCGGTGCGCATCACATGCGGCCCGGCGCACAGATCAATGAAGTCGCCGTTCTGGTAATACGTGATCTGCTCGCCTGCCGGGATGTCTGCAAGGTTGCCCAGCTTGTATCGGCTCGGGACAGACCGCGCGCCAAGCGCTCCGAGCCGGCCGCTCTGCGCGTCCTTCACT
This sequence comes from Verrucomicrobiota bacterium, assembly GCA_003218935.1. GTDB lineage: Bacteria > Verrucomicrobiota > Verrucomicrobiia > Limisphaerales > AV2 > AV2. Next base: position 13,787 of record QHPA01000103.1, on the reverse strand, counting down.
GCCTGTTCGCGCGCGACGACGATTCTCTCGAACGAATGGTTCGCTTTGATCTCCTTCTTCATCTCCTCCTCGATCTTCGGAAAATCTTCGGGCGAGATGCGGTGGCCGAGTTCCACGTCGTAATAAAAGCCGTTCTCGACCGGCGGGCCGGCGGCGAACTGGGCGTCGGGCCAGAGGCGCAGGATGGCGGTGGCGAGCACGTGGGCGCAGGAATGCCGGATGCGCTCCAGCTCGGTCATCTTCTGCCGGTCATCGGGCGTTTTGCGTTCGTCAGGTTGATTCGCAGCATCCATAATTCAAAGGAATTCAACCACAGATGGACACAGATGGACACAGATGATTTCTCAAAGTACGATGCGCTCCCATTCAAGCTTCGGATGCTTGAAGTTTGAGAGGTCCGATTGTCGCCCGGCCAGGTCTGGTTCCCTATCTGTGTTCATCTGTGTATATCTGTGGTTGGTATTTGGACAAACAAAAACGCCTCGGACCAGTCAGGGCGAGGCGTTGGGCGTCCACGGCATTTTCCGTGAACGCTAGAAAGTCATCGTTGTGTTCCAGTCCGTCGACATGCCAGCAGGTTAAGTTGAAAACCGCGGATTTGGCAAATTGAAAGTAGCGCCGAATGTAGCGCACGCATCTTGCGTGCAGGTTTGGCGGCATCCTTGCCGCGTTGTATCGCGAGGCTGGGAAGCGTCACAACTTGCACGCTGGAAGCGTGCGCTACGGCTACATCCGTTCCCCCGTCCGCAGCTGATAAATGTAGCGAAGCACCGACGCGGTAAGCCGGAGCTGGCCGGCCGCCTGCGCTTCCTTCTGTCGCGCCGTTTCGCCCATCTCTCCGCGGATCTTTTCCAGCTCGCCGGCATCGAGCCAGTAGCCGCCGCAGCCGGGGCACTCATCAATCTCGACGCGCCGTTTCGCGCTGAAATGGCGGCGCTTCAAATTCACTCCGTCGCACTTCGGACAGGCGCGCTTGCGGCTGAAGTCCACGCGCAGCTTCGGATCGCGCTCGATGTGGATCAGCCATTCGCCGGTCGATTCGCGCGGCTCGTCCACTTGCTGAAGCTCGAAGGCGTCGAACCAAATGCCGCCGCACCCCCCGCGGCAGACATCGACGGTGAGTTTGCCGACGGTTGTCGAACTGAGCTGATTGAAGCAGGCCGGGCATTTCATAGCTTTTGGCCGAGCCGAAAATCATTACCCAAATCCGGGCGAAGCGGGCTGAAGCGCGGGCCCCGGAGCGCGGCGTTCACGCCGCTTCGCCGCCGCTTCCAGTCTCGAACAGGCAATTCACGGAAATCACTTTGGGCATTCGGTTTGATTTGATTTGACTCAGGCAGTCGGTTGTTGTGCCCAGCATAACCGAGCGGGCCTCCGCCGTCGCGGATTATTTCAACTGAATGGTCGGCGTGATTTGTTCCGGCGCGGCGTTGGTCTCATCTGTGAAGATGACTTTGATGGCGTGGAACCGATCAGCCCGCCAGTGCTCTTCCTTGAGCAGCCAGGTTTTCACAAACTCGGCCACAGTCTTCCGGCATTGTTCGCGCACCAGAGCGCTGTGCCTTTCGTCCGCGGCATAGTTCGACAGTGTCGGCGTGATGCTTTTTTCCAGTTCCGCCATTTGTTCGCGGGCATTGAAGCGGCCCCAGCCCTCGTCCGATTTCTTTTCCATCTTGTCCGTATGAATCGCCGGCGGCAGGCTCGGGCGGATCGCCGGCGCCAGGACGACGCAGGTCTGGCCCGAAACGTCGAGTTGCCACGGGTCGGCCAGGCGCAGGTGATAGCGATACGTCACCGGCACGCGGATTTCGGAAACGGTTTTGCCGAGGTAAAGCTTTTCCCACAAAATGCTTTTCTGGTCTTCGGCACGGAAGATTTCGGTTTGATTGGCGGTGGCCAGTTCGAGGTTGCCGATGCCGGTGGTGGAAATCTCCGGGATGGCGGCCACGAAACTTCTGGTGATGTTGCCGCTCATGAATTTTTCGGCGATCGACTCCGCCTTTTGCACGGCGTATTCCCCCGCTCTGCCGCCGCGCGCGAGCGTTTCGTCGTAGGCCCTTTTTGTCACCCAGAGGAAGGCGAGGAAGGCGAACAACGCAAGCAGGCCGAGCGCGATGATCACCAGCGGCCAGCGATACGTCGCGAGCACATGGTTCGGGCGCGGCGGTAAAGTTTCCGGATTCACGGTTGATGTCACAGAGATACCTCAGTTCACCGCGACGCGCAACCGTTGGTGGAGGTACAGGTTGCGTTTTCGGTGGGGCGAGACTCCGTCGAGCCCTGATCTCTCCCCGTCACCCAGAGGAAGGCGAGGAAGGCGAACAATGCAAGCAGGCCGAGCGCGATGATCGCCAGCGGCCAGCGATACGTCGCGAGCACATGGTTCGGGCGCGGCGGTAAAGTTTCCGGGTTCACGGTGATGTCAGAGAGATACCTCAGTTCGCCGCGACACGCAACCGTGGTGGTACATTTGCCTTTTCGGTGGGGCGAGCGTCCCTCCTCAGTTCTGCTACGGGCCCTCGCGAGGACGAGTTCACGGGAAGACCACTCGCCCCAGCAGAGCTGTTGGTATTTCAAAAAGATTACGGAAAATTTTTGCAGGATTGGCTTGCACAGGCATGCCGACTTTATCATGTTTCTCCACGAACGTGATCGGGATGCCGGACAAACGAGACGGGTCCAGAGAGGCACAAACGGAAAATGTCCTGCCGTGGGTTCGCGCGGCGAAAAGCATGAACGATTTTTATGCAGTCCGGGCGCGGGCGCGCAGTAACGGCGCCAGTGCATCCTCCGTCAGCTTTCTGGCCAAACTCGATCCCGCCCTGGCGGAACGGCTGCAGTTCCTCGGCGCCTTTCTGCGGGAACCGGCCCGCGTCGGAGCATTCGTGCCCAGTTCGCCGGCGCTCGCGCAGGCGATGCTCTGCGGTTGCGACTTGAAGGATGCCAAAACCGTGGTCGAGTTCGGGCCGGGCACGGGCGCATTCACTCGGCTGATCCTTGAACGGATCGGAAAGCAAACGGCTTTTCTCGCTCTCGAACTGGATGAGAAACACGCGCGCGGACTTCGCCAGCATTTTCCCCGGCTCAACGTTTATCACGACTCAGCGGAAAGAATTCAGAAATATCTCGGCCAGCACCGGCGCAGCAAAGCGGATTACATCATCAGCGGCCTGCCCTGGGCGAACATGGCGGTGAAAGTCCAGGAGCACATTCTGGACGCCGTGGTAGCGTCGCTCGCGCCGGACGGAATGTTCACGACGTTCAGTTACGTTCACGCCTGCTGGCTGCCCCGCGCCCGACGGTTCCGTGAGCGTTTGGAAAACTATTTTGCCGAGGTAAAGACGAGCCGGATCGTTTGGCGCAATGTTCCGCCGGCGTTCGTCTTTCGCTGCCGGTCCGCTTCCTGACAGCGGCGGAGGTGCGCCGCAGAAAGTAGAGGCTGCGTAACCCCGATGAACAATTTTCGCACCCTCACAAAACCTGGGATGATACAGGAAGTCGGCTAGAAGCGATATGAAATGCTGCTGGTGATGATGTAATCGGCAAAGGCGGCATCCCCGTGCGTGCCATTGCGCAGGTCGGAAACACTCTTCTCGCGGTTCCGCTCGATCGCGACGGGTGCGCTGACATTGATAGCGAATTTACGGTACACCCACGTGATGCCCGGCTCGATCGAGACGGAATAACCCGGCCGGCGTGAGCCTTCGCTGCCCCCAAACCAGTCCGTAACCGGCACGCCTTCCATGCGGCCGCCCAGGGTTAACGACAATCCCTTCGCCGGCCAGACCGTGTAGCTGAGTCCGGCGCGGAGCAAATACGTGTCCGGTATGGAATAACCGGTTGGAGTGTTCTTTTCCTGCGGATTGATCAGATATGACGCCTGCATGTACGCGTAGGTGTTCTTGACGATTTTCTGGAAACCTTGCGCGTCCAGTGTAACACCCCACCCGCCATCGCCCGGTTGAATGGATTGATCCACGTACCGCAACGTAGGACCCGTCGGACGGTACGCGATGTCCGCGGCCGCAGAATCGCCGGTCGGGAATTTAATCCCCACGCCCAGAGCGAAGTTGCCATCGTGATGCGTCGCAGGATCGAGCAACCAGACCGTGCTGGTAATCCGCACGTCTGCCAGGCCGCTGGCGGTCATGGTGTGACGGTTGGTGCCGTCGTGCTCGTAGAGGGACGATCGTGTCGAGTACACGAAAGGGACCGTCAGGTTCAGGGCAAACCGCCTCGTCACAGCGTAAGTCGCCGTGAGATCGATGAAGTGCGAATCGTTAACCACGTCACTGCCGTTGGCTTGTCGCTGCGGTTGTTCCTGGCCGCCAATAAAGTGCCGATCCGAGTGAAGCCAGCGATAACCCACGTTCCCCTCCCAGTTGCCCTCGACCAGATAGGCCTCCTCGCCCAGCATCAAACCGCTCCTTGCACCGCGTGATTGCACGCAGCCTTGAGAGAAAACTCTGGGCGTCAATGAAAGCAGAATCAGCAAGGATGCGGTCCAAGCCAGTTTTTTGGTTGGCCGCGTGAAGGGTAAGAAGGGGCGCATAATTTTTTTACTGCCTGGTCGTGGCTGTTTGAGGATTGTGACACGTTTACACCTTTCCTGTTCGCCAGGGAACAAATCTGGGGCGAGTCGCTGCTTTCGAGGGGTGGAAAATCGTTTCATACCAGGTAAAAGTGGTATGCGGAGCAAGAACACGCGCGCTGCGATGAGCATGCGACTCGCGGGCGCTGAGCCGATTCAATTCAGCAAAACAACTTCTAAAGACAGTCGTGATTTGAATAAGCCTTGCTTCGGTGGCGTCCGATTACGCGTTGGCGGCGCGTTCACCATTCGCCTCTCGGCGGACGCAGTTCAACGTTGGCTGGTTGGATTTGCGGCTTGCCTCCGCGTCATCGTCGCCTAAATTGCTCACATGAAATTTTTGCTGCCGCTGGCGGGGTGTTGTTTTGCCTTGGCGCCGCTGGTGTCGGCGCAAGTGAGCGTGGAACTGGCGCTCGATCAGGACCAGTTTCTCCCGGGTGAATCGCTCGAGGTCGGCGTGCGCATCACGAATTTTTCCGGGCAGACGCTTCACCTCGGGAAGGACAACGACTGGCTGCGTTTCACGATTGAGGGCCGGGACAATTACATCGTGCCGGGGTCCGACGACGTTCCGGTGCAGGGAGAATTTGACGTTGAATCCTCCACCGTGGTCACCCGCCGCGTCGAGGTAGCGGCATATTTTGCGCTGACCAGGCCGGGCCGGTACCTGGTGACGGCCACGGTGAAGCTGAAACAGTGGGACAAGGAACTGCTCAGCAAGCCCAAGGCGTTTGACATCATTGCCGGCACGAAGCTGTGGGAGCAGGACTTCGGCGTGCCGAACGCGGCGGGCCAGCCGCCCGAAGTCCGCAAGTACGCGTTGCAGCAGGCGATTCACCTGAAGCAGTTGAAACTTTACGCGCGGGTGTCCGACCAGTCAGAGTCGCGCGTCTTTCGTGTTTTTCCCATCGGCCCGATGATTTCGTTCAGCAAACCCGAATGCCAAATTGACAAATCGAGCAACTTGCACGTGCTCTACCAGACCGGCGCCAAGAGCTTCAATTACTCAGTCATCAATTCGGACGGTCGATTGCTCGTGCGCCAGACTTACGAATACACCGACACGCGCCCGGTGTTGCGGGTGGATCGCGAAGGGCGAATCCTCATTGGCGGCGGCGCCCGCCGCGGTTCTTCCAACGACCTTCCGCCACCTTCCGAAGCTTCATCGACCAATCATGCCGAAACGTCGAAACCGTAACTTGGGTGTCTGCACAGGCTGGTATTGGCTGGTCTTGGTCTGGCTTCTTTACATTCATGCGTGCCGGGCAGAGACGGTCAGCTTGCATCTGCGCAACGGAGATCGAATCACGGGCGAGATGATTTCTTTGGGCGTTGACCGTGTGACGATCACGAACAGTTTGCTGGGAAAAATTATCGTGCCGGTCGCGCAAGTCGAACGACTGGAAAGGAAGCGCGCGGAGCCGGCAGCGGTCAAACCGAGCGCGGTTCCGCCAGCCACCGCGCCCGCAACGAACGCGCCGCCGCCAGCGCCCACCGCGGCCACCAATCAGCCGCCCGCGCAAACGGCCCAGCCTGCGCCGGCTCCGAAACCAGCCACTACGGCGGCGGCCAAACCCCCGCCAGCCCAGCCCCCTCCGGTCAAACCCAAGCCGCCGAAGCACTGGAAACTCGACGCCCAGATCGGCGCGGACCTGCAATACAACCAGAGTGATCACCAGCTCTATTACGGCCGCGCCAAGTGGACTTACGGCAAAGACCGCTTTCGGAGTATCGTGGATTACCTCGCCAATTACGGCGAGACCGACGGCATCCTTTCGGCCAACGACATGAACGGCAGTGTTCGGGTTGAGCTGGACGTGGACAAATTGAAGCGGACTTTCCTGTTCAACGCCGCCGGCGCGGGCTACAACGAAATCCGGAAGATTGATCTCAGTTACGATGACAGCTTCGGCCTGGGCTACAAATTGCTCACGCGCACCAATCTCGCCTTGAATGTGGACGGGGGCGTCAACTATCAGAGACAGGAATTTTCGGACGACACCACCAAGGATTACGGGGCGCTGCGTTTGGGGGAATTGATGTCGGCGAAAATCAGCAGGAAATGGATCCTGGACGAAAAGTTTGAATTTTTCCCGCGTTTCACCGACAGCTTCGGGGAGTATCGGATGCGCTTCGAATCGAACCTGCGTTACCTGCTGTCGAACAATCTTAACCTGAACTTAACCGCGATCGATCAATACGACACCCAGCCGGCAGCCGGTGTCACCCGCAACGACCTGCTTCTGCGCGCGACGATTGGCATAACGTTCTGATCGCTCAAGGCCGGTGCATCAGCAACAGGTTCGAGGAGAACAGTTGATCGATCTTCTGCGCCAATTCGGAAAGATTCGAGAGCACGAAATCGTGGTGCCCTTTGCCGATCCACGGGGACTTCATCATCAGTGAGGTGCAACCGGCGACATGGGCTGCCTGGGCATCCTGCCACTTGTCGCTGATCACGCAAGAGCGTTCGAGGTCCAAGTGCCATTTAAACGCCGCTTCCATCAACAGGCCGGCCTGGGGTCTGCGACAAGGACAATGGTCCGTTTCGTCGTGCGGGCAGACCAGAATATCGTCCAGGGGCAGCCGCTGCATGAGCAGCGCGTGCATCCGGTCCAGTTCGCGGCGCGGCAGATAGCCGCGCGACAAGCCTGGCTGATTGGTCGTCGCCAGCAGAACGTATCCGGCCGCCTTCAATTTCTGCAATGGCTCCGTCGCCGCCGGGTTTATCTGAAATTGGTCGAAAGACAACGGCGCGACCTGATGACCACGCTCGACCTTCGTCAAATTCAAGATGCCGTCTCTCTCAAAAAAAATACCGGACTTCATGCGCGTTCACTGAGCATAAAGACGGCCGAAGTCTCGGCAGGATGAAAAAAGGAGAGAATCCCCGCCAATTGCGGGTCTTCCGGCGACATTTAAAATTGCAAAAGTGCGAGCGTAACAATGCGGTTCGAAAACGAGATTTCTATGCCGGTTCTCGAAGCGAACCGGACCATTGCGAGAGGGCATGGTGCGGCCAGTTGCCACATGCAATGCAGGTGTTGATGCTCCGAATACCACTGCGACCTGGTATTAGTCGATCTCATCATCAGGGTCATTGGCTCAGGTCTCTTGCGGAGTGGACGCGTCTTTCCATTTCTTTGACAATCGGAGTGGCGCGCGCCAAGGCCGCCTGCTCCGTCTGCCCTGGGTAGGGTCGAAGAACGACCCGCACGGCGGCAATCGTTTCACCATTTCGGTCGTGCAATGGCAGAGTGAGGAGGGTTTCTTTTTTGCCGCGACCGCAATAGACCACGCCGCGCGCGACCACGTCCTTCTCCACCTCGCTGGCCGGTCGGCCGAGATCCTGGTTGTTGTCGCTGGCGATGACGTGGAGATCCCTCTTTTGTTCGGTTGTCCCGTAAACCCTCAGGCCGAGCAGACGCGGGTACCGTTCCAACATCTTTCTGACCAGGAGCGCGGCCAGGGCTTCCTTCGGCCGGTAAACGATCCTGGTGTCGCCGAAATAACTGACCGAGTCGGACTTGGTCCAGAAACCGACTTTGCCTTCTGTGAACGTGGTATCGGTGATGTCCGGCATGGCCTGTTTGCCATCGAGAAAACAACGGATCCGGTTGCCGACACACTCGATGGTGAGTTCATGCCAGAAGTTGGTTCGAATCTCGATGGTTGGACCGATGGGGTCCGTGTGCCCTCCATTGACAAATTTGTAAAACCGGAAATTTTTGCCCAGCGCGCTGGCCCGCGCGATGTAATAGTTCTTTTCATCCTGGATGCGAAAGGCGACGCCGGCCATTTGTTCGACCGAACCGCTTACGGTTTTGAATTTGGTTGTCAGTGTAAAATCGTCGAACGATTGATCTTCAAAGATGAACAAAGGGAAGTGTTCGCCGGTTGCCTCGCGTGACAATTGTGCCAACACCTGATGGCGGGTCGTCACTGGCAATGCCACGTCCGGCGGGGCAAGGGATGGGTGGGACTCGTCCTCCACGACCTTCCATTCGCCTGGCTTTCCTTCGCCGGACACCGTGCTGCGGAATCCCCGCGGCTCCTGATTGAGCCTGGCGCCGCTGAAATCGAAATGACGCTCCGCCGCGCGAACCGGCCAGACGACGAACAGAGCGACAAAACCGAGGAGGAAATGCAACATGGCGTCGCAGCGTAACAAAAAAAAGCCGGGCGACAAGAGTTTGCGCGCGGCCGCGAAGGACTGCGGACACCCCTCACTCCTGGTAAATCATGTCCGCCACCGTGCCGCCGGCTTTGATGAAGGGCAGCACGTGTTCGGTGTAGGGCGTAATGACGTCGAGGACGTAGGGTTGGTCCGAGTCCAACATCCGCTGCATCGTGGCGCGGAGGTCCTTCTTGAACATGACTCGCTCCGCCGGCACGTTGAAGCTTTTCGCCATCGCGACAAAGTCCGGGTAAATCTGCTGTCGGTTTTCCGGGTCGCCGAGATAGGTGTGTCCCCGGTTGCCCTGGTAGAATTTGTCTTCCCACTGCACCACCATGCCGAGGTGCTGGTTGTTCAGGATGAGCGCCTTGGCGGCGATCTTTTCGATGTGCGCGGTCGCCAGTTCCTGCACGTTCATCAGGAACGAGCCGTCACCGTCAATGTCAATAACCTGCTTGTCCGGTCGGGCAACCTTCGCGCCGAGCGCCGCCGGATAACCATAGCCCATCGCCCCCAGTCCGGCGCTGGTGAGGAGCTGGCGCGGATGCTTGTACTGGTAATACTGCCCGGCCCACATCTGATGCTGGCCGACCCCGGTAGTGATGATCGCCTCGCCTTGGGTCAACTCGTAAAGCATCTCGATGACCATCTGCGGCAGGATGACCTCGCTCGATTTGCCGCCCAGGTGATCACGCATGTGCTGCGACTTGAGCACCTCCTCGGTCACTCGGTAACGCAGCGGCGCTTTTGCCTTCCACTCGGCAATCTGTTTGTGCCAGGCGATGAATTTTTTCTGAATCGGCCGTTTCCTGATCATCTCGTTCAAGCGATGCAGCGCATATCGGATGTCGCTGACG
>QHPA01000103.1:0-4155 GCA_003218935.1 Verrucomicrobiota bacterium | reverse complement strand
CGCGATCGTCGAAACGAACGCCAAACGCGAGCAACAAGTCGGCACCCGGCGCGATTTTCACGGGCTTGTCGCCGTCCTTCTGGAATTCACCGCTTACGGCCCAATTAGCGTAGGCCGTGCCGTGCATCCCGAGCCACCGCAGCGAGAGCGAGTGTGTCTCCGGAAATGCACCCACGCCCATGATGGTCGTGGTGACTGGAATCTCCGCGGCTTCGGCAAACTGGCGCAGTTCCTCGCTGGCGTTGGCGCTGATGATGCCGCCGCCGCAGTAGAGCACCGGGCGCTCGGATTTTTCGATCAACCCGATGATTTCGTTCAGCGCCACATCGTCGGCTTTTTTGTCCGGATGGTAGCCGCGCAGGTGAATTTCCCTGGGAAACACCGGCTGCGCGCGTTGCTGCTGCACATTCTTTGGAATGTCAACGATCACGGGGCCGGGCCGTCCCGTCTGGGCGATGTGGAACGCCTCTTTCACGATCCGCGCAATGTCGTTCACGTCGGTGACCAGATAACTATGCTTCATGATCGGCAGCGTCAGCCCGAAAATGTCGGTCTCCTGGAACGCGCCCTTGCCGATCATGTGCTGCGGCACCTGGCCGGTGATGGCGACGACCGGAATCGAGTCGAGGTAGGCATCCGCGAGGCCGGTGACGAGGTTGGTCGCGCCGGGACCGCTGGTGGCCATGCACACCCCGGCCCGGCCAGTGGCCCGCGCATAGCCTTCCGCGGCAAACGCGCCGCCCTGTTCGTGCCGGGGCAGGATGGTGCGAATTTTCTTCGACCGCGTCAGCGCCTGGTGCAACTCCATGCTCGCGCCTCCGGGATAGGCGAAAATGGTGTCCACCCCTTCGCGTTCGAGCGCGGCGACCAGGATTTCGCTCCCTTGCATCGTCGGGCCGACCTCGGCCCGTTCGTGGGTCGTGGCCGTTTTCGGTTCGGTCGTGGTTTTGCTCATACGATGAAGGATTAAGAGTAAGATGAAGATTAAGCAGGGCGCCTGTGGCGGGCGAGGTTGTTAATCTTTCTTTTAATCATAATCTTAGTCATTGCCTATCGTTTGTGGCCGGCCAAATCGCGGGCAAAGAAAAAACCCACGACCGTGGCCGGCCGTGGGTTCTTGTCGAAATTGCCTTATGCGCGACAAGCCACGGCGGCATCGTCAACGACGACCACCAGGACCGCAATTTGCAGCGCAGTCAGAATCATCAGTGGCAAAGTAAACGGGCCTGCCCTGGCGGGTCAAGCCTGGAATAATAACTGGCGAAGCTCTGGAAATGAGTAACGGGTCGCGGCCTGTTAGCCGCTTTACCGTCCGCAGTGCGAGAACGCTGGAAATGCCCGGCCTGCTTTAGTTTCGCACGTTTAAGCGACCTGAAGGTCGCGCTCCGGTCGACACCGAACCGGACTACTTTCTCTCGCTGCTCCGCAGCTATTTACATTCCGCTGTGCGCGAGTGTGATAGCGGCCAGGGTCGTGTGACGCGCGCCTTGTGGCGCAAGCTCGCTTTGCATCAAGTCTATTTGGCGGACCGTCCAGCCGCCGAGTTTAGAGAAGTGTGTGCGCTCAACAACTTCGCCTACTCTGGGCGTGTCTATTCCGAAGGCTTTGATGCGGCCAATGGTCAGGTGCGGTTGGAAAAGTCGTTCTTCTTTGTGGTCGCCAAAATTTCCTGTTTCCTGTTCGATTCGCTCCTGAAGTTTTCTCAGCGATTCCAGCTCGCCGCCGATGCCGGTCCAGAGCACGCGCGGCTTTTTTGTGTGGGGGAAACAGCCGACGTTTTCAAGCGCGAGTTGAAATGAAGCGATTCCGGCGCACGCGCGGTCCAGCGCCGCGGTGAGGTTCTCCAGGTTTTCTCTCGCGACGTTGCCGAAAAATGTGAGCGTGAGGTGAAGTTGCTCCGGTTGGGTCCAGCGGACGGAGTCGTCCGGCAGTCTGGCCTGAAGTTCCTGTTGCACTTTCTTGAGTTCTGCGACCAACCCGGGTTCCAGGGCAATCGCAATGAAGGCACGAACGCTGGCAGCCGTGGACGCAGCCATACGCGATTTGTCACTCTGGTTCCTGCTGGCTGATGCAATGAAACGAGCCGAGCGTTCGGGTCGCGGTAGGTGGGCACAATCACAATGCCATTGGCGATGTAGAAGTTGGCGTAACTGGCCGGCAGCCGCCGGCCCTGATACTCGACTGCGCTGGGCATCGGCAGTTGCACGATGCGAAGGATCTTGCCGTCCTGATCGCGCATGCCGCGCAGCCGTCGCAGGTTGTCCTGGAGCACCTGATAATTCGCGTCCGTGGGATCTTCTTCGACGACGCTCACGATGGTTGAGGAGTCCACGAAACGGGCCAACCCATCGACATGGCCGTCGGTATCGTCGCCGGCAATTCCCTCCCCGAGCCAGAGAATGTTCGTCACGCCGAGATAATCGTGCAGGAATTGTTCGATTTGCCCCCTGGTCAGGTGCGGATTGCGATTGGGGTTCAGCAAACACGATTCGGTCGTGAGCAACGTCCCGTAGCCGTTCACGTCGATCGAGCCGCCTTCCAAAACGATTCCCGGGGAGAAGAAGGGGAGTTGCCTCAAATACGCGATGTGTTGGGGGATGGCATCGTCGAGGTCGAACGGCGGGTATTTGCCGCCCCACGCGTTGTAGCCCCAGTCAACGACCGCCCGCTCGTGGACGCCGTTGTTGTCGCGCACCAGAAAAATGGGGCCGTGATCGCGGCACCACGGCTCGTAAGCGGGGAAATGATGGAACAGCACCTGATCGAGCGGAACGTTGTTCTCCTTCAATAATTCGCCCACCCAGTTTTCCATGTCGGCGTCCCAAACATTGATGTTCACCTGTTCGACCTGGAAAAGCGGTTGAATGAATTTGGCGTAAACCGGCGGCACGGCGAAATATCTGTCCGGGAAACTGACGCCGTCCGGGCGCGGCCAGGTGAGCCAGGTGCCGGCGTGCTTTTCCCATTCCGCCGGCATGCGGAAACCGAGTTGCGCTGGAGTGGAGGTGGACGACATGCTGCGCCATCAAGGCAATCGTTGTCCGTGACCCGCTTCCATCAGCCGGTACCATTCCTCGCGCGTCAGCTCGATCTCCGTGGCGTTGATCGCGTCGCGAATGCGTTCGGGATGGGTTGAGCCGACCAGGGGGACGATTTGGGCGGGATGTTTCAGCAACCAGGCCAGCGCGGCGACGCTGCGAGTGACGCCGCGTTCGCGCGCCACCAGGTCGAGCATTTCGCGGGTATGAATGCGATGCGCGTGGTCAGGGGCTTGCAGGTCAATCGGCCCGTTGTCGGCGAGCCGCCCGCCCGCCAGCGGACTCCACGCCATCGGCGTGACGTGTTCAGCCAGACACTGGTCGAGGGTGCCGTCGTAAAGGCAATCCAGCTTCAGCAAATTGATTTCCACCTGGTTCGCGATGAGCGGCATCGGGCAGGCCTTTTGCAGAGCGGAAAATTGCGACGGCCGGAAATTGCTCACGCCGAACTCGCGGACCTTCCCGGATTTTTTCAGTTTGCTGAACGCGCCCGCCACTTCTTCGGGATCGCCCAGGTAATCGGGCCGATGCAACTGGTAGAGGTCAACCGTCTCCACGCCGATTCGTTTGAGCGATTGCTCGCACGAGCGGACGATGTGTTCCGCGCTGAAATCATAGCGATAGGGCGAGTCGGGGTCCGGGTCGCCCTTCTTGCGAATGCCGCACTTGGTCGCGATCAATACGCGTTTGCGCATGCCGGAAACTTCCTTGAGGGTCTGTCCGAAAATCTTTTCGCAGGCGCCCTCGCAATAAATGTCCGCGAGGTCGAACAGCGTGTAGCCCGCCTCAAACGCGGCAGCCACCGCTTTGCGGCCGCCGGCCTCGGCCTCCGGGGAGACCTTGGCGGCTTCCCCGGTGCACGCAATGCGCCAGCAGCCGTACGCGAGCCGGCTGCCCGTCAGCGAACTCTTGCCCAGTTGAATGGTTTGCATAGGCAAACTCTTTCCTGCTTGAGGTTAAAACAGAATCGCTTTCGAGCAAAGCGATTTCACTGTGAGCGCCGTTTCGGCGGCCATAGACCGCTAAATTAAGTCTAAATTAAGTCTTGCTTTTGGGCCCGCATTTGTAGAAATCGCGCCATCGCTTTGCGGTGGTGCTGATCTTGCGCGACGTCGCC
>QHPA01000102.1 GCA_003218935.1 Verrucomicrobiota bacterium | reverse complement strand
TCGCGACCGACCGGCACGAGGTTCGAATCGTAAATCAAAATGTCCGCCGCCATCAGCACGGGGTAGGCGAACAGGCCATGATTCGGCGAGATGCCTTTGGAGATTTTGTCTTTGTAACTGTGGGCGCGTTCGAGCAATCCCATCGGCGTCACGGTTGTGAGCAACCACGTCAGCTCGGTCACTTCGGGCACATCAGACTGCTTGAAAAAAACCGTCTTCTTTGGGTCGAGGCCGCACGCGAGGAAATCGAGCGCCACCTCAAGCGTGTTTCGGCGACGTTCCACGGCGTCGAACAGCGACGTCATCGAGTGATAATTCGCGATGAAATAAAACGCCTCGCCTTGTTCTTGAAGCTCCAGGCCCGGCTTCATCATCCCAAAATAGTTTCCCAGATGCAGCGCGCCGGAAGGCTGGATCCCCGACAAAATTCGCATGGGCGGAAGCTAACAAGTTCGGGCCGAGGCGCAAACCGGAAAAACTCAGCGCGGCATAGCCGCAAACCCCCATAGTGGCCCGGGCGAGACGCCCGCGCCACTACGCACCGCGGAAGGTAGTGCCTTAATTTGAATTTTCTTTTCTGAATTCACTTCGGCCTCGCCTTTTTTATCTGGTAGGAAACCCCGACTTTGACGGCGCTTTGCGCTGAATCTACCGGTGGTAACTCCAAGATCGTAATGAACTCCTCTGGCTCGCCGTAGGTCCAGCCGTAGCAGCGTTTTGCTTTAGGGTGTCCGCCGAGGTCAAAGACTTCAACGTTGCCATTCCAAAGGGTCTGGCCCTTGAAGACTTCATGCACTGGCACAGTCTCGCGGTGAACTGCCGCGCATTTGTGCAAGTGCTGAATCGTGAGTTGTAGCCGCTCGATGTAGTCCTTATTCGCCACAGCGTTTGACCAAATCCGCAACCGTCCAATGGCTGCTTTCTATTCCTGCGGCCATTGCCGGAGTCATTCTCAGCGCACCATGCGTCTTGCAGAAGTTGTAATACGCGAAGTTGAGCGCGACCGCAGCTTGAAAGTTTTCAAACTTCTTGCTGAAAGCGTTTGTCAGGCGAGTAAGACGGCGGCAGTGCATCCTGAGCGTGTGATTCTGCTTCTCGACGTGGCTGGTTGTGATTCGGCTCACGTCTGGCATTCCGTTGATGATTGTGCGTTCCGTTTTCACGACTTCTGCCGGGCTATACCTACTTGCGGCATCTTTGTTGAGATTGACCACGCCGTAGGTTTTTACGAGTTGGGCGTAATCAACTTCAGACCCAAAACCGCGCTCAACGGCTTCTGGATAGGAAGAAAGGGCATCGGTTGAAAGCTGGACGCGGCGAGAGAGGCGTCCAGCCAAGTCTTCCATGAACGCTTTGGCGTGGTAGGAATCGCGCCTGCCAACGATGAACGAAGGAATGATTTTGGTGTCCGCGTCCAACGCGATGAACGTCCAGACATCGCCGACACCAATAATCATCGACTCCTTTCGCGTGGCTCGCTTCTCCTTCTTACCAATGAATCCCCAAATCTCGTCCACTTCGATGTTGCGGCAATTGAGATTGCGCATCTTTTCATCCATGATTTTCGCACAGGCATCGCCAACACGCCTTGCAAGGCTCATAATCGTGTTCTGATTTACGCCAGTGATTCTCTCAACTCCACGGATGCTCGCGCCTTCGCACAGCATGGAAATCACCAAGACTTTCTTTTCGATTGGTAGCTTGTTTGCCATGAGACTAACGTAATACAAAAGTCTGTTGACTTCAACAAAAATCTTCACTAAAAAGCAAAAAACCAAAGGATTTACCCTCTGGCTTTTGCTTGAATCGGGCGCGGTCTGGTGACGGTGGCGGACTTTAGACCCTGCTGCCGAGGGTTCGATTCCCTCCGCGTCCAACCAAAATTATGCCGCTTGTGCCGCCTCAAATAAGACGTTCCGCATCCATTCGCTCCTTTGCTGCTTGTGCTTTTTCGCAGCCTTGCGAATGGCCCTGTCCTGTTGCGGCGTCAGTCGCACAGTTGCGACTATGCTCTCGCCGTTGCCTGAGATTGGCGGTCTGCCCATTTTTGGCTTCTTCATGCGACCTCCAGTTCGGTGATCTGAACCGCGTTGATAAGGTGGAAGTTCCCGTCGGAAGTGAACACGTTGATTCGGTCTCCTTTGGGGGAAATCGAAATCGTGTCCGCGCTCGTCACTACCACCTCCCCGCTCGCAAGGTGAATGCTGAAACTTTTGAACGGATTAGATTTAACCAACCTTTTAATGTCTTCAATCATGGAGCAGGCATGCTGGTTCAAGTCCAGCCGGACGCACCAAATCAAAGCATTGATGGCAAACCTCTTGTAACCGCGCATTCATTGATGGTCTCGTTTCGTTTCGTTGGGATTCAACGCGTATGAATCCGTCAACAAAACGTATTCGGTTTTGTGACTTATGCAACACATTAGTTGCCTTCGGCTTTTTAAATTAAGGCACTACCCCGCGGAAAGCTTGCGCAAGTTGCGAAAACTCTAGGGATAGTATTACGGAACCGTGCGTTTGCAGATTGACGCGCGATTCGCGTCTCGCTTCCATTTGCCACATCTATCAAATGGACCATTCAACGTAGGAACTTGCGCCGCGCCGTCTTTTCCTTTCTTCGTTCAATTGTATTGGCCACGGCCATGCTCGTGATCACCTTTCGGCTCTTTGCTCAGGACAATTATGAAATTCAGGTTTACGGCTCGGAGACTGTTCCGGTGGGCAAAACAATGGTCGAGTTGCACAGCAACTTTACCGTGGACGGCCGGAAACAAGTGGAGAACGGCGTGCTGCCGACCGACCACGCGTTTCACGAGACACTGGAGATCACACACGGGTTCACGCCGTGGTTCGAGACCGGATTTTACCTCTTTAGCAGCGCGCGATCAGGCGACGGCTGGCAGTGGGTGGGCGATCACATCCGGCCGCGCATCCGCGTCCCGGACGAGTGGCACTGGCCGGTTGGCATCAGTCTTTCCGCAGAGATTGGCTACCAGCAGCGCAAGTTCTCGGAGGACACCTGGTCTGTGGAAATTCGCCCGATTATCGACAAGCAATGGGGCCGTTGGTACGCGTCTTTTAATCCCACGTTGGAAAAATCGCTCAAAGGATTGAATTCGGCGGCCGGTTTCGAGTTCGCGCCGAACGCCAAGGTCAGCTACGACCTGACGAAGGTCGTCGGCGTGGGCGTGGAATACTACGGTTCGCTGGGGCCGGTGACGCGCTTCGACTCGGGAGGCGATCAGGAACACCTCATCATGCCGGCGATCGATCTGAACTTCTCTCCTGACTGGGAATTGAACTTCGGCCTCGGCGTCGGCGTGACGCACAGCACGGACCATCTGATCCTCAAGATGATCGTCGGACGGCGATTCTGATGATTCAGGTCGGCGTCAGGCGAGAAGCTTTTCCACCACTTCACCGGCCACGTCGGTCAGGCGGAAATCTCTTCCTTGGAAGCGGAACGTCAGCTTCGTGTGATCGAAGCCGAGCAAGTGCAGGATCGTGGCGTGCAGGTCGTGGACGTGGACTTTGTCCTTCACGACATGGAAACCCAACTCATCGGTTTCGCCGATTGTGATGCCAGGCTTGATTCCGCCACCGGCCAGCCAAATGGTGAACGCCTGCGGATGATGGTCACGGCCCCATTTCCTGCCGAAGTCCGCGTTTGCCTCAACCATCGGAGTGCGACCGAATTCGCCGCCCCAGATCACCAGCGTCTCTTCCAGCAATCCGCGTTGCGCGAGGTCTTTGATCAGCGCGGCGCTCGCCTGGTCGGTCTTGCCCGTCTGGTCTTTTATACCCTTGACGACTTCGCTGTGGTGATCCCAACCCTCGTGAAACAATTGCACGAAACGCACGCCGCGTTCGATCAGACGGCGGGCCAGCAGACAATTCATCGCAAACGAGGGTTTGCCCGGCTCGGCGCCATACCGCTTCAGCGTCTCGGAAGATTCCTTGGAAACGTCCATCAACTCCGGCGCGCTGCTTTGCATCCGGAACGCCATCTCGAACGAATTGATCCGTGTGGCGATTTCCGGGTCACCCATGACGCGGAGATGCCGTTCATTGAGGTCCTTAACAAGGTCGAGCGTCCGACGCTGCATCTGGTTCGTGACACCGGCGGGGTTGGAGAGGAACAGGACCGGGTCTCCCGATTTTCGGAACGGCACACCCTGATAAACCGTCGGCAGAAAGCCTCCGCCGTAAAGCGCAGCGCCGCCGCTAAGTCCGCCCGCGGAATTCAGCACGACGAAGCCCGGCAGATTCTGCGATTCACTGCCGAGGCCGTACAGCACCCACGAACCCATGCTCGGCCGCCCGAACTGCGTCGCGCCGGTCTGCATCAGCACCTGGCCGGGCGCGTGATTGAAGGCGTCAGTGGTCATCGACTTCACGATGGCGATGTCATCCACGACTTCGGCGAGGTGCGGCAACGCCTCGGAAAGTTCCGCGCCGCACTGGCCGTGCCTGGCGAACTTGAACTCGCTCGCGAACAGCGCCGCGTCCGGCTTGATGAAGGCGTATTTCTGGCCCATCACAACTTCTTTCGGCACCGGCCGGCCGTTGTATTTGGCGAGGGTCGGCTTGTAATCGAACAGATCGAGTTGGCTCGGCGCGCCGCCCATGAACAGGTAGATGACCCGCTTCGCCTTCGGCTTGAAATGCGGCTGCCTGGGCGCGAGGGGGTTTGAAGCAACGGCCATCTTTTCACCGCCGAACACCTTCCCAGGGTCGAGCAACGATGCGAGCGCGATCGACCCGAGTCCGACGCCGCACTGGCGGAAGAACCAGCGGCGGGTGATGTAATTCGCGCGTTCGGCGCGCAGTTCGTCGATAAAACTCAGTTTAGCGTTCATGGCGATCTCAACGGGTAAAAACCAGATTCCTTTGGGTCCTTTGGTGTTTGAGTCTTTGGATATTTTCGATTCATTCCTTCGTAATCGTTTCATCGAGGTTTAAAATCGCGCGCGACACCATCGCCCAGGCGGCGACCTTGTGCAGGTTCACGTCGGGCGGCACTTTCCTGAGGTCGGCCACGGCAACGGCCAGCGCTGACGAGGAACGGTTTTCAAAATAGTTGTATTGCTCGTCCTGGAAACTGAGAACCGATTTAAGCTCCGGCTCCGTTGGCACGCGGCCGGTGCAGAGCCGGAACGCGTAAACGGCGCGGCTGCGGTCGTCCTTGCCGCCTTCCTGGAGCACGCGCAAACCCATCGCCTGCGCCGCCTCGACGAACGTCTTCTCGTTGAGAGTCGTCAGCGCCTGCAGCGGCGTGTCCGAGCGGACGCGGCGGGTGCAGGCGTTTTCGGCCGTCGGGGCGTCGAAGGCGATCAGCGACGGAAACGGCAAGGAGCGTTTCCAGAACGTGTACATACCACGGCGATAACGGTCCTCACCCGCGCTCTCCGGCCACGACAATCCGCCATAGACCGTGTCCCCGACGTTCGGGGGAATCGGCGGAAGCACACTCGGTCCGCCGATTTTGAGGTTCAGCAGCCCGCCCGCGGAGAGCGCAATGTCCTCAACGATTTCGGCTTCGACGCGAAATCGCGGGCCGCGAGCGAGCAGCCGGTTGAAAGGGTCTTTGGCCAGAAGTCCCGCCGGAACTCTCGATGCCTGCCGATAGGTGGCCGATTTAACGATCAAACGATGCAACGATTTAACACTCCACCCCGAGTCCATGAATTCGCAGGCCAGCCAGTCGAGCAACTCCGAATGAGACGGTGTCTCGCAGCGCGTGCCGAAATCCTCCGGCGTGGTCACCAGGCCCTGGCCGAAATAGGCCTGCCAGATGCGGTTCACGATGACGCGCGCGGTCGTCGGACTGCGCCGGTCCACCAGCCATCTGGCGAGACCGAGGCGGTTGCGCGGTGCGTCCTTCGGGAACGGGTGCAGCAGCGCGGGCACGTCCGGCCGGACCGCTTCGCCAGGCCGTTGCCAATCGCCCCGCTTGAAAATGTGGGTCGCGCGCGGCACGGGGCGATGTTGCAGCGCGAGCGACGTCGCGGTGTAAGGCCAGTTGGTCAGTACATCGTCAATTTGCCTGTTCAGCTGGGCGAAGGCCGCGTCCTGGTAGCGGAAGGCGTTGAACAGGTCGCGCATTTGCTCGGTCGAGCGCTCCTGGGCAGGAATCGCAAGAATCGTCCGCTGCGCTGCGGTGAGCGGGTCCACTTTCAGTCCGAATCCTTTGAATTCGGGGAGCGCACCCGGCCCGCGTGCAGCGGTCGGTGGCTCGCTGATCGAAGGGTCCGTGTTCGAGCCGGCTGGAGCGGACTCGATGCCGGTGTGGCTCACCGACACATCCTTTTCGTCGCGGCGGGCCGCTGCGACGGGCAGGCCAGCGGCGTGAGCTTCCCAGCGCTCTGCGCCTTTGGAGGTGGCGCTGAGGCGGAACCGGCCCAGCGTGTGGCAATCGAGCCTGCTCTCCTTGTCCAGTTCGCCGCTGTGGCCGTCGCCGCTGGTGTGCTTTTGATAAATCGTAAACTTCAGTCGGGTCCCGCCGGGAAAACCGACAATCGGCTCGGCGCATTCGAAGACCGCGCGATGCTCCGTGTTCCGACGAACCGGAACCGTTGCCGCGGTCCAGCCGCCTTTTTCCGTGTCGCCATCAATCGCGTTGGTGATGCTGAAGCCGGGCGCTTCCATATCCGCGAGCGCGCGACGGAACCTGACCTGGTTCGTCACGGTCGGGTTGTGCAGCGCAGAGGCTTCACAAGTGAATTCCTTGAGCAGATCCACCCAGACGTGGGTGACCGCGCCGGGCTTTACATCGCCGCCCGCCAGCAGTGAATTGTCGCTTTGCTTCTCGTATTTCGTCGCGAAGTTCAGCCATTCCTTGGGTTCCAGCACGGTCCATTGGCCGGCGGCATCAGCGATTTCTATTTCCCAGGCGGACATGCGTTCGGTCAAATGGGTCGCTTCATGCATCGCCTTGTCTTCCAGTTCGCGAACCTTCGAGACAATTTCTTCGCGCTGCTTCTGCTGTTCCGGCGTTGGGACTTCGATGAACGGCTCGTCGTCGTTGTTCAGGAAGGCGAAGAGCTGGTAATACTCGCGCTGCAAAATGGGATCGTATTTGTGGTCGTGGCACTGACAGCAGTTGATCGTGAGGCCGAGCCACGCTTTGCCAATGGCGTCCATGCGGTCAATCATCGCTTCGGTGCGAAATTGTTCGGGCTCGATGCCGCCTTCCTGGTTGAGCATCGAGTTGCGCAGGAAACCGGTGGCAACGCGCTGGTCGAGCGTCGGGTGCGGCAGCAAATCGCCGGCGAGTTGTTCGAGGGTGAACTGATCGAACGCCAGGTCGCGATTGAAGGCCTGGATGACGTAGTCACGATAGGGCCAGATCGAGCGTGCGGCGTCCTTTTCGTAACCGTTGCTGTCGGCATAACGCGCCGCGTCGAGCCAGTGCCGGCCCCAGCGCTCCCCGTAATGCGGCGACGCAAGCAGGCGTTCGACGAGTTCGTCGTAGGCTTCCGGTGATTTGTCGCGGACAAATTCGTCCACTTCCCGCGGAGTGGGAGGCAGGCCGACCAGGTCGAGGCTCAGCCGGCGGATGAGTGTGACGCGATCGGCTTCCGGTGATGGTTTCAGACTTCCGTGTTCCAGCCGCGTCAGGACGAAATTGTCAATCGAGTTGCGCACCCATTTCCTGTTTTTCACTTTCGGCACGGCCGGGCGCGCGGGCGGTTTGAAGGCCCAATGGTTCCGTTTGTCCTCCACTTTCACCGACGCGCTGTCCGGCCAATCTGCTCCCTGGTCAATCCACGCGCGCAGCAGACCGATCTGTTCGGCGGTCAGGCGGTCGCCTTTCTGCGGCATCACTTTGTCCTCGCCTTTGAGGCCGGCGACGAGCTGGATCATCAAACTCTCCCCGCTCTTGCCTGGCTCGATGACCGGGCCGTGCTCGCTGCCTTTGATCGCGATGTCCTTGGCGTCCCAGCGCAATTCGGCCTCGGCCTTTTTCGGTCCGTGGCACTCGTAGCAGCTCCGGGCGAGAATCGGTTGAATGTCTTTTACAAAGTCAATTTTGCGGTTCGCCGGCGGCGGCAGCATGGCAACGTCCGCCCCGGCGGCTTTTGCACCAAGGCAGGCAAGCAGGCCGACGAGGAGAAGCTGCGCCGGCGAGAGAACGGAAGGTTTAATTCGCCTGCAAGAAGCACAAAGCATTGTTACACATTTCCGCATGGCATGTTCGTTTGGCCGCTTCGCACGATTCCTGAACGAATCGGTTCGACGGCGGCAAAACAGCGCGCATTCACGGTTGAACCGGTCGAAAATAGCGCGCCAGCCTGCGCCAAACAAGGGATTTGAAGCGGTCTCGTTAGCTCGACGGAGTCTCGTGCTCGTGCTCGTCCCCGGAACCAAGAGGACGAGTCGAGCACGAGAACGACGAGGAGGA
>QHPA01000101.1 GCA_003218935.1 Verrucomicrobiota bacterium | reverse complement strand
TGCTTCCCCCTCTCCTGGGGGAGAGGGCCGGGGTGAGGGCGAGCGTTTCTCCAATCCCATTTTCGGAGCAGGAGGCTCCGATCCTGCGCAGGCAGCGGCAGCCTTCATCAAAGACCGTGGCGTGGTAACGTTGCTCGAACAACCAGAGAATGGATGACATCTCCCGCCATTTTGATTGTCGAAGCTTCAGCTCTTGTGTTCGGAATGGCGGGTGGCTTCGGAAATGTCGCGTCAGCGCGCGGACCCTGTCGTCGGAAATTTTTCCGGCCATCGCCAGCAAGCCAGCTTCAAGTCGCGTGCTTTTACTGCCACGGCGCCGGTGAAGCCCGGGGCAGGAGCCAGCGGATGGAGTGACCAGGATGATGCCTCCCGCGCATCGCCGGCAATGTTTAACAACTCGGCGGTCGGGCCGGGAGCGAGCGACACTTCGATCTGAGGCAGCGCGTCGGCAATGCCTTCGCCGGTCGCTTTCAGGTAAGCTTCCTTGCGCGTCCAGCAGTTGAAAAACGCTTCGAGCTTTTGCTCCGCAGGCAGAGCATTGAGCATGGCGCTTTCGCGCGCCGAGAAAAACTTCCCGGCAATCTGATCGATTTCGGGAATCGGCCGGATGCGCTCCACATCGACTCCGAGCGCGAACCGGCGGGCCACTGCGAACAAGGCCAGACCGTCCGAGTGCGAGAGGTTGAAGTGGAGAGTTCTGCCGTCAAGGGTTCCAGCCAGAGCAGGCTTGCCCCGCGATTCGCAGGTGAAGGAGAGCCGCGCCGGTTCGATCTGCAGGTAACGGCCAAGAATCATCCGCAGCAGTCCATGACGGACGATGAACCGTTTCCGATCGCGGTCGAATTGAAACCGTTCCGCGCGCTGGCGTTCGCCGGCGGAAAGAGTTTCGGCAAACGCTGGCAGATCGGAAGCCAGCTCGTCCAACACGGCGCACCAGGCATGAATTTCATCGCGCGCCAGTTCCAGTTCCGGCCGGCGGGGCGAAAGCGGCCAGCGGGATTCGGAAGCGGCGGGCGTGCAAGGTTGCGGCTTATCCAATGCCGCGCCGGTTGAGGGGGCAAACTTTTTCGCATCCAACGCTGTGCGCTCCACCTGGATCGACGTCTTCACCTCGGGTTCCGTTTCGTCCATGGCGCTGGAGATTCACGCGACGTGTTCGCGGCCGCCCGCTTCCGCCATTTTCCTTCGCAAGCTCAGCGGCCGCATGTCGGTCCAGACGGTCTTGATATATTCCAGACATTCGGGCTTGTTGCCCGTTTTGCCGGCGTCCCGCCAGCCCGGCGCGTTTGCCCGGTCAGCAGGCCAGATCGAGTATTGTTCCTCGTGGTTCACAACCACTTTGTAAGTCATTTTGTCCTCGTTCTCGTCCATACGATTTTCCTTCTATTTCGGGTCGTCCAGGAGCTGGACTGTTTCAACCGTTGTCAAACTGCGAAGGCGACCTGCGATTACTTTCCACTGTTCGGTGTTTCCGTGTTCAATTTTGCCATAGTCGAGTTTGATGAATCGGTCGGCCAGATGAAAATACTTGTCGTCATGCGTGATGACGAGCACGGTTTTTCCTCGCGCCTTCAACTCCGGCAGCAATTGGGTATAAAAGATTTCCTTGAACAACGGGTCCTGGTCGGAAGCCCATTCGTCGAACAGATAAAACGAGCGGTCTTCGAGGTAGGCCGTCAACAGGGCGAGCCGCTTGCGCTGTCCTTGTGAGAGCGCCGTTGTCGAAAGGACGCCGTTTTTGATTTTCACTTTGTGGCCCAGTTGCAGTTGCTGCAGGTACTCGTGGGCCTGGGCGTCGAGCCGCGGATTAGTCAGGCCGATCAGGCTGTCAAACAGGAAGTAGTCCGAGAACACCGCCGAGAAAATCTGGCGGTAATCGTCGCGGTTCCGGTCAGTGATCGGCTTTCCGTCCAGGCGGATTTCGCCGGTTTCGGGCGGATAAAGGCCGGTGATAATTTTGGCCAGCGTCGATTTCCCGCTGCCATTGCCACCGCCGAGAAAAATCAGTTCCCCGCGGTGGAAGGTCAAATCGATGGGGCCAAGGATAAAATTGCTGCCTTCTTCCTCGCGATGATAGGAGTGCGTGACGCCGACCAGATGCAGACGACGCCAATCGGCCGACTCCTCCTGCATTTCCACCGTGCAAACCTCGGATGATCGGTTCGCCAGGGACAGCCCAAGCTCTTCAATCTTTTGCAGGGCGACGTTGGCGCGGCCGAACAGCGCGATGCTGCTCATGACGCCGGCCAATGGTCCCATCAAATACAGCGTCGTCATCACGTAGCCGCTCATCGTCCGGGTGCCAATGCGCTCCCAGGTCGGCAGAAAAAACAGAATCAAGCCCATGAGCAGAAAGAACAGCAGGTGGCCCCAGTTGTGCGCGAAAATGAAGCGGATTTCGGCGGCGATGTTGTGACGTTGAAAGTCTGCGGTTGAGGACTGCACGCCGTTATTCAGAAACGCGCCGCGCCGTTCCCGATGCAGCTTGAGTTCCTTGATCCCTTCGGTCAGGGCGCGGAAATGGCCGAACAGCCGGTCTTCAGCTTCGCGGGCCAGATGAAGTGAACGAAATCCGCTCGTGATCAGCAAGCGAAAGCCAGCCCAGATAAATCGAGCCGCCGAGCAGAATGGCGATGTTCACCGAGAGCGTGGGGAAGGCGAAAAACGCGGCGGTGATGCTGTTGATGTCATCGGTCAGCGCCACCATGAGTCGCGACCCGCCGATCTCCTCCAGTTGGCGCAGAGGCACGGCGAGAATTTTGCGGACCAGTTCCCGCCGGATGTCAGCAATCGCCTGTTGCGAAAACCGGATCAGCCAGACCTGGGAAATGAAGCCGGTGAAAATTTTGCCCAGCGCCAGCGCCGCAAAGCTTGCCACCAGCGCGGCCGTCGTACCGTCGGGATCGTTGATGGACAGGTTGACCAGCGCAATCAGGCCGGCGTTGCAAGCGCCGCTGAACAGTGCGATGAGCCCGGTCACCACCACCAGGCTCCGGCACTTTTTCAGAAGGAATTTGAGCAGGTTCATAGGGAGCCTGGTCCAAATTCATTTTTCGTTCTCGCTTGCGCTTCGTTGAGGCAGGCGCTCAGTTTCGTTGCCAGCATCCGCGCATGCGGTTCGACAAAAATCTTTTCGTGCGAACCGGGGATCAGGATCACTTCAACGCCGCCGGCCGCCAGTTCGCCCCAGCCATACTGCGCGTCGAACGAACAGAGGAAGGGCTGGCCGCGCGTGCGGAAAAGCGTGACCCGGCCGGGATACGGCTTCGGCACGTAGTCCCGAATGGCCCGCATGTGGGCTTCCCAGAGCTTGAGCTCGATTTCCGGAAATTGAGACACGTCGATTACCTCTTCCAGGTCAATCGTCGCCGGACCGGCGTTGTTGCGGCTGAACCGCTGCCGCAACTTTTTCATCAGGGCCCTGAATTTACGGCGCACAAAGCTCCGGCGCTCGGCTGGGTCCAGATCCGCGAAACTGTTCAGCCAATGAACCGCGTTGATTGTGAAGTCGAAAAGGAAGCGCGGACGCCACCAAGGAACGCGTTCGTAACTGGTGTTCGCGGGTGTGCTTTCCAGCAGCGCCAGCAGAGCGACTGGCTCACCTTGCTCGTGAAGTTGCCGCGCGATTTCATACGCCACGTTGCCGCCCAGGCAATAGCCACCCAGATAATAAGGGCCGCGCGGCTGCACGGTGCGGATTTCCTCGATGTAATGCGCCGCCATGTCTTCGATGCGAGTAAACTCCGCCAGTCCCCTCATGCCGCGCGACTCCAGGCCATACACCGGCTGGCTGGGGCCCAAATGGGGTGCGAGATTCGCGTAGGTCCAGAGGTTGCCGCCGCCCGCGCCGTGCACGAAGAAAATGGGCGGCTTGATTCCTTTGGGTTGAATCGACACCAGCGACGAACAGGAACCGAGGACCTTCTTTTCACGGAGCAGAGCGGCCAGTTGCTCAACTGTCGGCGCCTGGAACAGAGAGGCGAGCGGAAGTTTTTTGCCGAAATGTTTCTCCATTTGCGCAAACAGCCGCACCCCCAACATCGAATGTCCACCCAACTCGAAAAAGTTGTCGCGGATGCCGATCGGGTGGACTCCCAGCACCTTTTCCCACAGGGCGGCCAACTCCGCTTCCACTTCATCGCGTGGGGCGGTAAAATCAAGTTCCGGCGCCGTTCGCGATGAATCCGGGTCGGGCAAGGCCTGGCGATCGACCTTGCCGTTGGCGTTGAGCGGGAATGCGCCCAGAAACACAAACGCGGACGGCACCATGTAATCCGGCAGTTTCTGCCGGAGAAAGTGGCGCAGTTCCCCTGGCGCTGGCGCCGGTTGTTGCGTGGCGACCACGTAAGCGACCAGCCGTTTCTCCCCCGGCCGGTCTCCTTGAGCGACGGCCAAAGCCTCCTTCACCGCCGGATGCTGACTCAGCACGGTTTCGACGGCTTCCAACTCGATGCGGAAGCCATGGATTTTTACCTGTCGATCCATGCGTCCCAGGAATTCGATGCTGCCGTCGGCCAACCAGCGGGTTCGGTCCCCCGTGCGATAGAGACAGGCCCCGGGTTCGTTGGTGAACGGATGCGGAACAAATTTTTCCGCTGTCAGCTCGGGGCGATTCAGATAATTCCGTGCCAGGCCATCGCCGCCGACGTATAACTCGCCCGGAACGCCGATCGGCACCGGCTGCAAATGCCGGTCGAGGACGTAAACCTGAGTGTTGGCAACGGGCCGACCAATTGGAATTGAGCGGTCCTCTGGCAGTGGCGGGGAGATGCGATGGCAGCAGGTGAAGGTGGTGTTCTCCGTCGGACCGTAACCATTAATCAAGTGCGTCCGGCCGAGCTTCTCCAGCGCGCGCGCGACATGGGGCACGGACAGGACATCGCCACCAGCCAGAAGTTGGCGCACCCCTTTGAGGCAATCGAGCTGTTCTTCGACGATCTGATGGAACAAGCCGGCCGTCAGCCAGAGCGTGGTGATTTTATGCTTTTGAATCACTTCACCCAACTCGGTGAGCGACGGCGCACCCGGCGGAAAAACCACGAGCCGCCCCCCGTTCAACAGCGGCCCCCAGATTTCCAGCGTCGAGGCGTCAAACGCCACCGGCGCGAATTGGAGAAACACGTCGCCGGCATCGAAGCGGGCGAAATCGGTTCCCTTGACCAATCGCACCACGCCGCGATGTGTCACACAAACACCTTTGGGCCTGCCGGTGGAGCCGGAAGTGTAGCTCACATAGGCCAGGTTGTCCGGCCTTACTCCTGGTGACGGGCCAGTAGTGCTCTGGGCGACGCTTTCCCGGTCGCTTTCCGGGCAGACCACCAGAGGAATGCGCCAGGTTGTTCCCGATCGGGCTGCGCCAACCAACTCGTTCATGGCCGTGCGCAATCGTTCCTGCGTCAAGAGCACCGGTGTTCGAGTATCCTCCAGCATGAACGCCAGACGCTCCTTTGGATAAGTCGGGTCGAGCGACACGTACGCGCCGCCGGCCTTCAAAATTCCGACCAATGCGACGACCATCTCCAACGACCGTTCCATGCAGATGCCGACCAGGACATCCGGCCCCACGCCATGTTCGCGCAGGAAGTTCGCCAGTTGATTGGCGCGCGCGTCGAGTTCACGATAGGTCCACTGACGGTTGGTGAACTCCACCGCGACCGCGTCCGGGGTCCGGGCCACCTGTTCTTCGAAAAGTTGTGGAATCGTTTTGTTCCTTGGATAATCCGTGCTGGTGTTGTTCCATTCGAGCAGGAGTTGGCGTCGCTCGGCCATCTTCAGCAGCGGCAGGTTGGAAAGCGGTTGACCAGGATCGGCGGCAATGGCTTCCAACAAAGTCTGAAAATGGCCGAGCATCCGGGCGATGGTCTCGCGCTCAAACAAGTCGAGGTTGTATTCCAACGCCGCGCGGAGCCCTTGGGGTGTTTCCATCAGGGAGAGGGTCAAATCGAACTTGGCAGTGCCGCAGTCCACGTCGATCGGCTGGAGTTGCAGCTCCGGCAATTGCCCCGGTGCCATCGGCGCGTTCTGCAACACGAACATGACCTGGAAAAGGGGATTGCGGCTGAGGGTTCGTTCCGGCTGCAGTTCCTGCACCAGTTTCTCGAACGGCAAATCCTGATGAGCAAATGCGCTGAGCGCGTCTTCGCGCACACGCCGAAGCAATCCGCGAAACGTCGGGTTGCCTGCCAGGTCACCGCGGAAAACCAGCGTGTTGACGAAGAAACCAATCAGATTCTCCAGATCCAACTGGTTTCGGCCTGCGACCACAGAGCCGACCAGGATGTCTTCCTGGCGGGTGTAACGGTGCAGAAGCGTCTGGAGGGCCGCCAGCAGAGTCATGAAAAAGGTGACGCCCTCCTGACGGGATAAGTTTTTGAGCGCCTGGGTCAACGCCGGTGGAAGCTGAAGCGTTTCGGTCGCGCCGCGCAAGCTTTGTACCGCTGGACGCGGCCGGTCCGTCGGCAAATCGAGGATCGGAAGGGTGCCACTCAATTGTTTTCTCCAGTAAGCCAGTTGGCGTTCCAACGCCGCACCCCTGAGCGAGTCCCGTTCCCAGAGCGCATAGTCGGTGTATTGGATGGGCAGCTCAGGCAGCGCCGGCGGCGTTCCGGAGCGGAAAGAGTCGTAAAGGGCGGCCAGTTCGCGGAAGAGAACGCCGATCGACCAGCCATCAGACACGATGTGGTGCATGGTTATCTGCAGCACGTGTTCGTTGGCTTCGAGTTGGATCAACAACGCGCGCAGCAGCAAATTGGCCGACAAGTCGAATGGTTTTCGAGCTTCTGCTTCAAGCGCCAGCCTCAATTCCTCCTCGCGCCGCCCGCCGGGCACCCGGCTCAGATCGGTCACTTGCAACTTCAGTGTCCGATTCCCGCCAATCGTCTGTACCGGATTCCCGTCGCTGGCGATAAAGTTCGCACGCAGGACTTCGTGGCGCCGGATGATTTCGTTGAGGCTCCGTTCCAGCGCGGTGAGGTTGAGCGCGCCCGTCAACCTCACGGCCTGGCAAAGGTTATAGACCGAACTACCCGGCTCCAGGCGGTCGAGAAACCAGAGCCGCTGTTGGGCGTAGGAAAGCGGAAGGTTTTCCCCTTGCGCGCGGTGTGGAATTGCCGGTCGCTCGCACCGCTTCGCGGCGGCGTTGAGCGCACCTTGGAGGCGTTTTTCCAACAACGCCTTCTGGGAATCGGATAACTCCCGCCTCGACAAAGGCAATTCGTTTCGGACTGTCATGATCGCTGGCTCGCTAATAATTCTGAGTCTCCGGCCCCAGCCAGGCGCTCGGCTTCCTCATCGGACAACTCCCTGATTTCCCGGACGAGCAGGTCTTCAATCGCGGCCGCCAGTTCCGTGATCGCTGGCGCTTCAAAGAAGCGGCGGAACGACAGCTCAACGCGGAAAGCCTCCCGCACGCGGGTGAGCACTTGCGTGACCAGCAACGAGTGGCCGCCCAACTCGAAAAAATTGTCGTGAATGCCAACTTTGGTCAGACCGAGCACCTCATTCCAGATTTCCACCAGGGCTTCCTCGGTCGTGGTGCGCGGAGCGGTGTAAGCCTCTTCCAAGTCCGGCCGATTTTGGTCCGGCGCAGGCAACGCGCGTCGGTCCACTTTGCCGTTCGGCGTCAAGGGCAGCCTGTCGAGGAGCACGAAAGCGGATACCATCATGTAATCAGGCAATTTCGTCTTCAGAAAGTCGCGCACTTCGTTCGTCTTGAGCGTGGTGTCCGGCTTCGCCACGACATACGCCACGAGACGCTTCTCGCCCGGGGTGTCCTGCCGGGCGACCACCACGGTCTCGCCCACGGCGGGGTGCCGGCCCAGTACGGCTTCGATTTCACCGAGTTCAATTCGGTAGCCGCGGATTTTGACTTGGTGGTCCAGGCGTCCCAGGAACTCGAGATTGCCGTCGGGCAGATAACGCGCCAGGTCGCCGGTCTTGTAGAGACGCGCGCCGGAGCGGTCACTGAAAGGATTGAGAATGAACTTTTCGGTGGTCAGTTCGGGGCGATTCAAATAACCCCGGGCCAACCCATCGCCGCTGATGCACACCTCGCCCGGCACACCAACTGGCATCGGCTGCAAGTGCTTGTCTAAAATGTAAACCTGCGTGTTGGCGATCGGTCGGCCAATCGTTGCCGGTCCATTTGGACTTCGCAGGGCAAACGTCGAGTAAGTGGTGTCCTCCGATGGACCATAGAGGTCATAGACCTTTTGAATCGTCCCCAGATTGTAAAGCTGTTGGACCATCCTGGTTGAGAGTGGTTCGCCCGCCAGATTGACGGTGCGGACCGACTCGGGCACGCCGCCCATCCTCAACAACTCGGCGATGGCCGACGGAACGGTGTTAATCAAAGTCACTTCGCGGCGCGCGGGCAAGCCGGGCAACTGCAGGGCGTTGTCAGCCAGGATCACCGTCCCGCCACAGCTCAACGGAACAAACAACTCGAACACCGACAAATCGAAGCAGATCGACGTGGACGCAAGCACGCCCGCCAATTCCTCCCGCGTGAAGATACTTTTCGCCCAATGGATGAAGGCGACTGTGCTGCGGTGTTCGATGGCGACGCCTTTCGGTTTGCCTGTGGAGCCGGAGGTGTAGATGACGTAGGCCAGATTGTCCGGCGAGAGGCCTGAGCACGGAGCGCGGAATGAACAGTGCGGATGGACTTCGTCCTCCGCGTCGAGGCAGACCAGTCTGAGATTTGAATTCTGAAATTTGAAATTGTCGCGAAACGACTTTTGCGTCAGCAGCACGGGCGCGCGGGTGTCCTCCAGGATGAAAGCCAGCCGTTCCTGCGGATAAGCCGGGTCCAACGGCACATACGCGCCGCCGGCCTTGAGAATGGCCAGCAACCCGACGACCAACGCCGGCGACCGATCGAGGCAAACACCCACGAGTGTTTCCGGACCCACGCCCAGTTCGCGCAACCGGTTCGCCGACTGATCGGCCCGACGGTTCAGCTCATCGTAGGTGAGTCGCTCTGCTCCACAAATCAGCGCGACGGCTTGAGGTGTGCGCTCAACCTGGGCCTGGAACAATTCGCGGACGCTGGCATCGCGGGGATACTCGGCGGTGTTACGGTTCCATTCCACCAGCAATTGGCGCCGTTCGGCCTCGCTCAGCAGCGGCAATTCAAACAACCGTTGTTCGGCGTTGTTGATTGCTTTTTCCAGCAGCATTTCAAACTGCTCCAGCAGCCTTGTGATGGTCGCGTCGTCGAACAGTTCCGTGCTGTAATAGCAGTCGAGCGAAAGATCCTCATCCGTCTCGGTCGCGTTGAAATTGATGTCGAAATTGACGAAGCGTTTGGGGTTGCGGGCGACTTCAACGGCAAGCCGCTCGAAGTTCAGCCTGCCCCGCAGCCGGCCCACGTTGAACGTCACGTTCGCCAGCGGCACGCGGTTGGGGTTGCGCGGCAGGTTCAGTTTGCGGATCAGACTGCCGAACGGATATTGATGACGCTCGAACGCGTCGAGAACTGTTTGCCGGAGAGCGGAGAGATACTCGCCGAATTTTCGACGGGCATCAAAACGGCTGCGCAAGGGCAACAGGTTCACACAGTGG
>QHPA01000100.1 GCA_003218935.1 Verrucomicrobiota bacterium | reverse complement strand
TGATCTGATGGGTTACGGCCAAATCGACGTACCAGGACTTGAGGTCTGTTGTTTGGATCGATCGACTCGTTTGCTGGAACTGATAGACGGTGTAACCTGCACGGGGTTCGACATGGAAATATGTGCCAGGCTGCCATTGCGCATAAGCGCCGACGCTGTATCCCGAATTGTTGTTGAGGACGCTCTGGTCGTAACGGGTGAAAGTACTGGTGGCTTCGATGCCCGCTGTCGTCCGGGGATTCACTCGGAACCCCGCCCGGCCCAGGATCAGCTCGGAAGCCCGATCCAGGTATTGGAACTGGGTTGCCTGAGAAATGAAGTTCTGATGGTCGTAAGCGAGGCTCAAACTTACGTCCTTGAGGTCCCAGATCACCGCCAGTCCAGCTGTGTTATTGAGGGTGCCGTACTGAGCTGTGCCGGCAACGGCAGCTTCCCGCGCGGAATCCTGCAAATACTGAACCTGGTCATGCAGGTTGATCCGGAAATCCTTGACGAAGATGTCAAATGAAAGCTCGGAGCCGGACTGCAGCCGCCAGGTGCTCAGTTCGTCGTGGCTGAGGTATTTGTCGTAACCGATGCCGACCGAAAGGTTGAGCAGATTGTACTGGGTCAGCGGGTAGCTGCCGTTGAGTTGCAACAGCGGCCGCAGGATGAAGTCGTCTTCCGCATTCGATTTCGAAAGTTTGACATTGTCGTTCCAGTCGATGCTCAACGACGGCGTGACCAGCAGCCGAAAATCCCCCGCTTTCACGGTGTAAAGCCCCGACTCCTGTTGCACCCGCCGGGCCTGTGCCGTGACCTGGCTCGCCAGTGAATTGCGCAGCGCCTCCTGCGCCGAGGCCATCCGACTCGCCAAAAAGATCGACGCGGCGAGCCATCGGCCGCGTCGGGCACCAATGCGCAAGCCGCGCAGTCGCCACGGAAAGAGGAGAAGCGATGCCCTGGCGGCGCGAGGTGTGTGGATCACAATTTCGAAAATTTTATTTTGGCAAAAGGTCTAGCTCCCCTCACCCTGTCCCTCTCCCCATCCGATGGGGAGAGGGTGGCTTCAGAGTGATTGCCAAAAACATATTTCCGGACCAATTGATGCGGGCGAGAGTGCGGCGCCTCACAGAGGCGTGCTCCGGAGCGCGGGTCTGCGACCCGCAGAGCGTGGCCCACGTTCAATAGCGGAGAGTAACTTTTGGCAACAACTCTATTCGACCTGCTGTAACCTCATCGTGTTGCCGTGGTGATGCGCGCAACTGACACTACCACCCTATCGAGTCCGATCTGCAAAGTTCCGAAGACCCCTCACCCTGTCCCCACTGCCGTTGAAATAAGCCCGGTCGCGCGACCGCATGGACAGGCTCCTAATCTTAATCTTAATCATAATCGTAATCTTGCTCGGCTTAGGTTCTTGGAGATTAAGAGTAAGATTACGATTAAGAGCGGGAGGAAACCGTTCCGGCTTAATTCAATGGCAGTGCACCCTGTCCCTCCCCCATCCGACGGTGGCCTTCAGGCCGGGTGAGGGGAATTACGTGGGTCACATCAGCTTGGTAGTGGTGTCCCTATGGTGATTCGCGGAGGAATGAGGGATTTGACCCGGCCTGATCCGCTCTTAGGAACCTGCTTGATGGCCAACTGATTTTTAACGATTTTCCCATTGAGCGTGGGAGCGGCCAAAACGACGGGGAAATCTGCCCTCAGAGTCTGCGAAGCGGCGAGTGCCGCCGGACCCAGGTTGTCGGCCGGCCCAGGCCAGTGGCACAAGCCATTGGAGTGAAACGGACAAGTCAGCTCGCGACCAGGTGAATCTGCGGCTTGCGTCCCGATTTCCACCCTCATCTTGCGCCACCGTCCCGGACTGGTGCCGAACCGTCTCTTGAAGCACGTATTAAACAGGCCCAGGTGGTTGAATCCGCTCTGTTCGGCCACATTAATGACCTTCACATCCGGATCCCGCAACAGCGTCACGGCCTTTGACAGGCGGAGTTCCATCCTGAGCGCGCTGACGGAAATCCCATAGTGATGATGAAACAGACGATTGAGGTGGCGCCGGCTGACGCTGAATTTGGTGGCCAACTCCCCGACCGACAAACTCAATAATTCTGCCGCTGACAAACCCTTCAACACCTGGACCATGTGTTCCGCCGCCGGAACGAACCCGATCCGTTGGCGTTGAGCCTCCTTGAATTCAACGGACAAAACCACGGCGACGATCCTCAACAATTGACTGCGGTGATCCAGGTTGAACTCGGAAGGGATGTCGCGCAAAAGCCGGTGACATTCCTTGGCCTGCGCACTGGAAGCCGGATACAACTTGTCCCCGCTGAAACCATTAATGACGCTCTGCAGCAGACATATCTCACTGCTCGCAAAGAGAGGAAACAGGTGTTCCAGGCAAACGGAAAAGCTCTGAAAAAGCATCTCGCCCCGATTGGAGACGCACAGTCTGCCTCTCCATCCCGCCGCCAGAGCAAGAACGTCTCCGGGTAGAAGACGCTCCGCAACCTGTTTGCTGACGCATCTGCCCGATCCTCCCTTCGGGAAGACAAACGAAAGTCCCTGACCGTCCGCGACCCATTCTTCACCGGACTTGAGGTGAATCAATCTGAGGGTCAGATAGTTATGGGCAAACACTTCGTGCCTTGAGGTTCGCGGTTTTGAAAGTACGATCGCTGGCCGCTGCCGGGCGAATTCTGCTCAAAATCACAGATGAAAACCGGTCCAGAAGCACATCGTGTGGTGGGAACCACACAGCTCCTGGACCGAATTTGCGCGACACACGCTTCGCGCCGGTCAGTTCGCCGCCTCTTTTCCGCTAAACGAACCTACTTCACTCAGGTTCCGCGTCGTCAGCTATCGGGAAGGGTACGAAACAGGATTCCGAGAGACCACATATCTACCGGTCTCCTGTTCTTTCTGTAACCCTTAAGTCTCGAGTTCTTGCGTGAAGCAGTTGGCGTAATCGAAAAAAAACCGAACAACTTGACACTGCCGCCAAGCTGATGTGACGCACAGATTCCCCTCACCCGGCCTTAAGGCCACCCTCTCCATGTACCTTGTAGCCGCCGACGTGAGTCGGCGCAATTGTTTGCTTTCGAGGCAAAGGATTAGCGCCGACTCACGTCGGCGGCTACGATTCAGGGGTTCAATGCACGAAATTTTACCGGAAAATCTCTTCCCATGGATGGGGAGAGGGGCAGGGGCACTGCCATTGAATTAAGCCCGGCAGCGGGACCGCACGGGCAGGCTCCTAATCGTAATCCTAATCGTAATCTTGCTCGGCTTAGGTTCTTGGAGATTAAGAGTAAGATTACGATTAAGATTGGGAAGAAACCATTCCGCCTTAATTCAATGGCGAGAGGGCAGGGGTGAGGGGCCTCGTTAATGGAAAGTGTTCGGTTCGCTCAAGCCTTTGCGAATCCGTGTCCATTCGTGTCCATCCGTGGTTTAAGCGCTCTTCGGTAGAACTTCTTGACCCCCGAGCTTAAATCCTGTAAGTACGAACTTGCGTTGGGCCGACGTGCTGACAAAAACAGATGCCGAGTCGGCTCGTCTTCGGCAGCGTCTCCTGAACTGACAAATGAAACCAGGGCAACCATCCCGCCTCACTCGGATGGCTCCGCGTTCGATTCCATCGATTCCGCTCATGCGCATTCCAATCAACGCCCTCGCTTTCTTGATCGTCTCCTGGGCGTTTACCGGCGTTGTGCTGACGGCTGACCCGCAGCCACCCGCGACCAACGCAATTTCCCACCTTGCCCGCCTCACCCCGCTCAAATCGCCCGACGGCCAGTACCGGCTCGCGATGGGTGACCGCGTCAGCTATCGTGTCATCGAGGACAAGGAGGAAGCCAAATCTCTGGTCGTGACGGATTCGGGCGAACTGGACGTGCCGTATCTCGGCCGCGTGAAGGCCGTTGACAAAACCTGCAAGCAACTGGAGCGGGAGGTCAAGGACGCGCTGGAGAAGGATCTCTATTATCATGCCACCGTCATCGTCGCCGTTGACCAGCTCAACAAGAAGCGCGGGAGCGTTTATGTCGTGGGACAGGTCCGGACTGCGGGGGCAGT
Source organism: Verrucomicrobiota bacterium (assembly GCA_003218935.1). Taxonomy (GTDB): domain Bacteria; phylum Verrucomicrobiota; class Verrucomicrobiia; order Limisphaerales; family AV2; genus AV2. The sequence goes on along the minus strand of QHPA01000100.1, from coordinate 2,835 downwards.
GGACATCCCCAGTGACGAAGCCTTCACCCTGAGCAAGGCCATTCTCAAGGCCGGCGGGTTCGCCGATCTCGCGGACAAAAAACGGGTGCGGATCACCCGTCAGAGCGACTCCGGTGATTCGTCGAAAAAGCTCTTCGTGGTCGATGTGTCCGCCATCTTTGAAAAAGGCAAAACCGAAACCGACATCAGGCTTGAGCCGGGTGATCTGGTTTTCGTCCCGAGCCGGGCATTCAACTTCTGATGGAACCGAAAACTGTAGCACGGCAGTATCCCAACTACCCGGTCTATCGCTCTCCGCATTCCGGCCCGGCAAGTGTGCGTGGACGCTCGCGTTTCGCGCGCTACCTGCGGCGGCACTGGTGGCTGCCAGCCCTGACGACCTCGATCGCCCTCGGCCTCGTGGCGTTCTACGTTTTGAGCCGGCCGCCGGCGTATTACTCGCAGGCCAGCCTTTGGGTCAGCGGCAAGGTCAAACTGTCTGAAGGCACTTTGTACAGCGAGGAACTGCAGTTCTTTTCTGGCACGCAGATCGAATTGCTCCAGAGCGAGAACCTGCAAGCGCGCGCCGCCAACCGGGTGACAACTCTCAAGCCGGAATTGAAATCTGTTCCGGTGAAGCTCAGTGTCCGCCAGACACCCCGGACGACCATCATCGTCGTGGAAACTTCCGGTTCCGATCCGGCCTACACCCAGGCATTCCTCGAGGCGCTAGTGGACGAATACTTCGCCTACCGCAAGGAAATCCGCGCGGCCAGCTCGGACGATACCCTGAGTTCCCTGACGCGCGAGCTGGAGCAACAAGAGGAACAACTGAAGGCTGCGCAGGACCAGTTGCTGGCCGACCAGCGTGACACAAGCCCGGCGATGCTCCAGGAACAAAACAACAGCGCTACCTCCTATCTTACCAAACTCACGCTGCAACAGGCTGACCTCAGAATTGAAAGCCAGATGATTGAATCGATGGCCGCCGCTCGATCCGACAACAGCGACGGCACTGACCCCGATCCGGGCGGAGCGCTGAAGACTTCCAGCCTCGCCTCGGCCCGCGCGGCTGATTACCTGAGCGCCCGGCAGCGGGTCGAAATGTTGAAGCGGGATCGGGACGAATTCGCGCGCAACCTGCGGCCACAGCACCCGAAGAACCAGAGGTTGAACGATGAGATCGCGCGCGCCGAGGAGCTTCTCGGCGTGTTCCATAAGGAAAGTCGCGACCAACTGGCCGCGTCCCGGCAATTGGTCCTGCAGAAGATGCAGACTGTCGATGACCTGATTAAGGAATGGGAACAAAAGGTTCGCGAGAGCACCGAGCGTCTGGCCGACATCGAACGCCACCGCCTCGATGTCCAGCGGGCCCAGGGCATCTGCGACCGCCTTCACAGTATGTTGCAGGGCATCGACCCCAACCGCAACCTGGACCAGGAGATAATCACCCGGATGCACGGCTCTTCGGCTGCCGCGGCCAAACCACGGGGCCTGATCGAAAAACTGGCCCGCGCCGGCCTGGTCGGGCTCGCTCTGGGGTTGGGGCTGCTTTACTTCATGGAAAGCAGCGACGATCGGTTTAACTCGATGGCGGAATTCACGGACTGCTTCCCGGAGGAGGAGATGCTGGGCCAGGTGCCTCAAGTACGCCGGGATCGCCGCACCGGCCAGGTCCAATTGGTCGAGCCGCACGACCTTCGCCACGCCTTTGCTGAATCGTTGCGCAACCTGCGTTCCTCGCTCATCCTGATGGCCTGCAGCGGCCATCGGCCCAAACTGCTCCTGGTCACCAGCGCTGTTCCCGGCGAAGGCAAATCCACCGTTGCCATCAATCTGGCGCTGGCCCTGGCGTTCACCGGCGCCCGGGTCCTGTTGGTCGATGGCGACCTGCGACGTGGCGCCCTTAATCGTCAATTGGGTCTGCTTGGTGAGACCGGGCTGGCCGAGCTGCTCACCCATGAGCCCGTCTTCCAGGGCGACAAGGATTCCGCCGTTCAACTCATGATCCGAACTCTCTCACAGAAAGCGCTCCGCTCGAATTCGACCCTGACACCGGACGACGCCCGGCTCCTGAAGGAAACGATCGATCAACTCGACGAAATCATGGCGCAGCGAGTGCAGAAGACGATGTTGGAGACATCCGTGCCGAATTTGTTTTTCATCCCGAGCGGCAAATTCGCGGACAACGCCGGTGAACTCTTCCTGAGCCCGAGCACAGAGGCATTCCTCCGGCAGATGCGCGACCGGTTTGAGTTCATCGTGCTGGACAGCGCGCCCGTGTTGGCGGCGGATGACACACCCAGCCTGGCGCCGAGCGCCGACGGCGTGATCTTCGTTGCCCGCAGCCGATTCACCCGCGCCAGGCTCGCGACCAAGGCCATCGAAATGTTGCGGCAACGCCAGGCGAAAGTCCTCGGCCTGGTCTATAACTGCGAATCGCTCCGTTCGCGCGACAATTACTACTACACTTACAAGGAATACTACGGCGACAAACGCCGCAGCGCCGCGTGACAATACCACTCTCAACCAAAAAAGCCTATGAACAATCCGCAAAATCAATCCCCACAACACAACCGTTCAATGCCCGGAAGCCAACAAGATTCCGCGTCGAACCACACCCAAAACCGGCATCTGAATCCGCTTGACTGCGCGGCGGCATTCTGTCGAGATGCGATAGAGGTTCAAAAGAAAGGTTCATTTATGCCGATACATCCGAGGTCTCTCAATTGGTGGATGGCGTCTCTGCTCCTCATTATCCCGCTCGTCGTGGTCTCTGCGCGGGCCGAAGTCAAACAGGGTAACGCCGTCGTGATGACGATCAGCGGCCAGGCGGAATCCGTGAGCGCCACCGGC